>DATERL010000023.1:0-32386 GCA_035271585.1 Prolixibacteraceae bacterium | reverse complement strand
TCGAGAACGAGTATTTTTACTGCTGTCATAGTTTTCATTGTTATCGAGTTGTTGTTATCATTATTGTTCATTGTTTCCAATATTCATTGGGCTAGTTTTGTTTTTTGAAGAATTAAAAACTGAGTTCTTTGTTAATGTTTTCACCTTCGAGAATGGCCTTTTTGAGTGCACCCAGTTTGTTGTTTACTTCTTGAAGTTCGTTTTCGCTATTCGATTCGGAAACAATGCCTGCACCTGCCTGGCAAATTAAGGTGTTGTTTTTGCTCAAAAAAGTTCTGATGGTTATGGCATGGTTGATATTTCCGTTAAAACCTAGAAAACCAATGGCACCGCCGTAGTAGGAGCGGGCAACATTTTCGAGTTGATCGATGATTTCCATGGCTTTGAATTTGGGTGCTCCCGAAAGTGTTCCGGCAGGAAAAGTGTCGCCAAAAACTTTAATGGTATTGGTTTTAGGGGCAAGTTCGCCGCTAACTTCCGAAACCAAATGCAACACGTGCGAATAATATTGAACCTCGCGAAAATTGTCTACCGTTACATTTTTTGAGTTACGGCTTAGGTCGTTACGGGCCAAATCGACCAGCATAACGTGTTCGGCATTTTCCTTTTTGTCCTCCGACAAGTCAATGGCCAGTTGACGGTCTCTATCGTCGTCGCCCGTGCGTTTAAAGGTACCAGCAATGGGATTGATAATGGCTTTGCCATTGTTTACAATGAGCTGTGCCTCGGGCGATGACCCAAATATTTTATAATTACTGTAGTCGAAGTAAAATAGGTAGGGCGAGGGGTTTATGCGCCTAAGAGCACGGTAAACATTGAACTCGTCGCCCGAGAATTTTTGGCGAAACCTGCGCGATAGCACGATTTGGAAAACATCGCCTCGAAAACAGTGTTTGCGTCCCTGGTCAACCATTTGCATGTATTCTTCGTCGCTAATGTTTGAGGTTTCGTTGCCTTCGGTTTTAAACTGGAAGGTTACCACGTTTTGGTTGAGCAGAATACCGGTAATTTCGCGGGCATTACTTTCTTGCCCTTCGAGCAGGTTCTCAATTAGCGATACGTCGTTGTTGAAGTGGTTAATAGCGATAACGTAACGGTGAAAAGCATAACGTATTTCGGGTATTTCGGCTTCGTTGTTTGTTCGTTCCCGAAGTTTAATGGTGTCAAAATATTGAATGGCATTGTATGCTGTGTAGCCCCATAAACCGTTAACCAAACCTTTTTCTTTTAGCGTTGGTACTTCGAAGCTATTAAGAAAACTGTGCAGGTTTTCGGCAACAGTGTTTTTATTCGACACCTGTTTGTTGACAGCTTGTTTATTTGGTAGTTTGCTGCTAATGGTTCCTTTGTTTACTTCGATGGTTGCTATTTCGTCGAAACAAATGTAGCTCATACTGTTGCTTGAACCATGATAATCGCTACTTTCGAGCAAGAGCGTGTTGGGGAAACGGTCGCGTATTTTTAGGTAAACGCTAACTGGTGTAACCAAGTCGGAAACAGTACCCGACAACTTGGTGGTTTTGGTGTTTATTTTGAATTTGCTCATGTTCTTAATTTATTTTGTTATTTAATTTGATTACTAGTAGATAAAAACAAAAAAGGCTTGCCGGAAGTTCCGACAAGCCTTAAATATCTTTTTAACAATATTACATAGAGTAGCCTGCTCAACCTCCGATATGGAAACTAAGTATTTGCCACCAACATGTATTTATCGTTATTGTATTCATTGTTGTTTATTTATTCGATACAAATAAAGCAATTGATTTTATTATTTCAAAGTAAATGATTGAAAAAAGTTGCGATTTAAAGTTGTTGAACCATTTTTTTAACTTTAAGCAACCATTCAGCCGGATTAAGAAATGGTAGAGTTTTCGTTCAATAGGGTGACTTGCCCGTCCCGATGTCCATCTGGGATTCACTCGGGGTATGCTTGAAAGACAATAAAACAGAGTCGATCAATCATTTTTTACAACGAATTGATGTTCTAGCGGCCTTAAAGCAATCTGTTTTATGTTTCAGTAATAGTTTGATAGTAATGGTTATTGGTGCAAAAAAACCCGAGGAGTGCTCGGGTTGAAATTCTATTTTAAGTGCAGTAATTAATTTATAATGAATAAAAAAAATGCTTTATAACGGTAGTTCTATTAAGAATTTCGATCCTTTGTTTTCTTCCGATTCGAATGTAATATTGCCATCGAGCAGCTTCACAATTGAATGGGTAAGGGTTAATCCAAGTCCGGTTCCGGCACTTAATGGATTGACCTGATAAAAACGGTTAAATACTTTATCTTTTTTGTTGTCGGGAATGCCTATTCCGCTGTCTTTAATATAAAACATCATCTTTTTGTCAACGGGATTAACAAAATAGCCTAATTCAATTTCGCCTTTAGTGGTGAATTTGAAAGCATTGTTAATCAGGTTGCTCAGCGCTTTCTCAAGTTGAGTAGCATCGGTTTCGATAAAATCTTTACCATCGGGCAACATGGTGTTGACGATGAATTTGATATTATTCGTTTTTTCGTTAGTCTTGTAATATTCCGAAAGGTTAGCAAATATTTTATTGATATTGGTTTTCTTCTTATCGATACCGAGTTGATTGGCATCAATTTTTGCCAAGTTAATCATGTCGTCAATTAGGTGCAGCACTTGCTCTGTATCGGTACGTATTATGTTGATGAATTTGTTTTTCTCTTCGGCTTCGAGATCATCTTCGGTGAGCAGGTTGGCAAAACCAACAATTGTATTGAGCGGTGTGCGTATTTTGTGGCTCATGTTGCCCAAGTACGATGTTTTCATGCGGTCCGATTCTTCTGCTTTTTCTTTGGCTTTAATCAATTCTTGTTGAACAACAATGCGTTCGGTGATGTCGTCGATTAAGCCAATAAGTTGTTTTGGAGTGCGGTTTTCATCACGGTGTGTTACCAGAATTGATGCGTTTACCCATATCATTCCACGGTTGGGATGGTTGATCCTAAATTCGGCCACCATGGTGTCTTTGGCTCCCTTCATTACCGCTTCGAACTTACCCGAAATAGCTTTTATATCAGATTCGTGGATGTTATTGTATACGTTCTCCCAGTTTTTATTCGAATTGCCTTTTAATAGGAATTTCCAATTATCGTCAATAATTATTTCGTCCTTTTTAAAATCGTATTCACAAAAAGCTAAGCCCGAGTTTTGAACGGCTAAGCTCAATTTTTTCTTTTCTTCTTGAAGCTTGTCCTGTAACGATTTAATTTCGCTTAAATCGACAAAAGTATTCAAAATTACAGGGCTACCATCCATCATCATTTTGGTTGCAGTACGCAAAATTGGAATTTCTTCACCATTTGAATTAATCAAAGTGCTTTCAAAGCCTTCGGTGCTTTCGGAGATTTCAGTTAATGCTGACAAGAAATTGATCGAAACATTTTCAATTATAGCATCTTCGGGTGCATTGATGAGCAGACAAGCGTATGGATTGGTTGTGTTGATTATTCCTGAGTTGGCACTTTCAATGATAATTCCCACTTGAGCTTGTTCAAAAATATAACGTTTTAGGCTTTCACTGGCTTCAAGTTCATCGGTTTTATGATGATAGTCGGAAATCATACGGGCAACATCACCCAATTCGGTTGAACTCGAAATAAGAGGCTCAATGTCGTCGGATGTTCCTTTTTGTAGAGAACCCGATATTCGCTTTAATGGCGAAATTACCCAGATAATTAAAAAGATAATTAGAAAAAGTACGATGGAGAATAATGATGTGATTAAAAGCCATTTGTCGGTTGAACTGGTTGTATTCCATAGAGTTAAGAATGGAAGGTGCAATTCGATGTTCATAACCGCAGCCACATCACCATCAAAACTATTTAAATTACGGGTTATGCGTATGGTTTGTTTCGAAACTTCAGGTAAGTTATTGGCATTATCGCTAATGTTAATGGTTGAATTGTTGATGGTTGCAGTATATCGGTTAATCCAACGGTCATCCATTTTTGAAGCCATTATCACGTAACCAGCCAAAACATTATTGTTGTCGTTAATTTGAGCGGCGTGATAAATAGTACACAGGTTATTATTGTAAGCATAAAAAGTAATAATAGCAGGTGTTGTTTTAATTTGAGCTAATTTTTCGGTTGAAAAAGGAAGCATTGTCTCGCCCTTAGTATCTATACTTTTATTAAAGAACAGCGATTGGTCTGTTTTGAAAAACCAAACAGCATCTACATTATTATATGCCAAAATATCTTCGTGCAAATAAATGTCGGTAATGTAATTGTCAGGAGTATCTTCCGAAAGGAAAACAGATGATGAAGGATCGTTTTTTATATCGGCCATATAAGCCGTAAAGCCTGTTCCGTAGCTATCGATCTTTAACATCTTATCCACTTGAACATCGTATTCAGCCCTGATTGAGTTTTTAATCAACTCAAACTCTTTGGCTGCTTTGATTTGAAACAAGGCAATGCCTGCAAACACAATGGCCAGAATTGCCACAATCAACCAAATAAAACGTGAAAGAAGTTTCATACCGATGTTGCTTAATTAAACAAGTTCAAAAATTACAAAATATTTCATTCAAATACCCATAAAAAGGGGAACTATTTTTGGTAAATATAAGAAATCGAAATTGCTTTGAATAATTGTATCGTTATTTTTAAAACTTAATATCAAATAAGCCTATAAAACATTGCTGTATTTGTAAAGCGCACATTCTGTGCTTAGCAAAACTAAAAAGGGACATCGTGTTTGATGTCCCTTTTTAGTTGAAAAAATATTTGAATTTTTTATTGTTGTTTTTCAATCCATTTACGGGCGTTTACAAATGCTTCAATCCAAGGTGTAATTTCATCGGCTTTGCGTTCGCTTGGGTAGTAGGCCCATTGCCATGGGAATATAGCCCTTTCGAGGTGGGGCATCATGGCAAGGTGGCGTCCGTCGGCAGAGCAAATTCCGGCAGTGTTGAAATCGCTTCCGTTAGGATTGCTCGGATAGCCGGTGTTAGTATATTTTACAGCAATTTTATAAGCATTTTCGCCGGCAGGTAAACTGAATTTGCCTTCACCATGTGAAATCCATGCGCCCAAGGTTTTCCCAACCATATTTCCTAACATAACCGATTGGTTTTCTTGTATGGTCACACTAAGGAAACTCGATTCAAATTTATTACTTTCATTGTGCAGCATTTTTGGCTTTTCGGCCATGCCGGGGAAAATGAGGTTCAGCTCTACCATCAATTGGCAGCCGTTGCTTACTCCAAAGCTCAAAGTATCTTTTCGCTTATAGAAGTTCTCTAATGAGATACGGGCTTTCTCGTTGTATTTGAATGCGCCCGCCCAACCTTTTGCCGAACCTAAAACGTCGGAGTTGGATGATCCGCCAGTAAAAACAATCATGTTCACATCTGAAAGATCTTCGCGGCCACTTATTAAGTCAGTCATATGAATGTCTTTCACATCCATTCCGGCCATATACATGCTGTAAGCCATCTCGCGGTCACCACTTGTCCCTTTTTCGCGTATGATAGCGGCTTTTATGCCTGTGGGTTTTCTGCGCTTCAGGTCGATACCAAGTGAAGCCGCTTTGCCGTCGAATTGACCAAAGTTGAATTGAAGTTCGTTTTTCTTGTAATTTTTGAAACGTTCTAAAGCCAATTTTTCACCACTCTGTTTGCGGTCAAGTAAGTATGAAGACTTGAACCAAACGTCGCGAAGAGAGGCGATATCAAATTCGTAGGATGCTGAGCCGTTTTTCACTTTTACTTTTCCTGTTGAATTTGGTTTGCCAATTTTAATATATTCAATGTTGTTGATGTTCAGTAAATTCTCGGCTTTTTCATCACTTTGGAAGATGATGCCCGGGTTTTCAGCAAAAAGGACTTTAATGGTATCTTCTTCTTTTAATTTTGTAAGGTCGATATCGAGGCCGCTACTGTTATCCGAAAAACAAATCTCGAGCAGCGAAGTAATTAAACCACCACCGCCAATGTCATGGCCGCTATCAATTTTGCCTTCTTCAATTAGTTGTTGAATAGTGTTGAATGCATTTACAAAGTATTCGAAATCAGATACTGTTGGGGTTTCGTTGCCCAGTTTATTGATAATTTGAGCAAATGAACTTCCACCCAATGCTTTTGGCGCTTTCGAAAAATCGACGTAATAAAGCGATTTGCCTTGAACTAATACTGGTTCAACAACTTTTCTGACGTCGGAAACTTCGCCTGATGCCGTAATGATAACTGTTCCAGGTGAATATACAACATCATCTTTGTATTTTTGGGTCATTGAGCAGCTGTCTTTTCCCGTTGGAATGTTGATTCCCAGTGCGCATGCGAAATCGCTTGCTGCTTGTACGCCTTCGTAAATACGGGCATCTTCGCCAGGGTTTTTGCAGGGCCACATCCAGTTTGCACTAAGGCTAATTCCTTTGATTTTATCGGTCAAAGGTGCCCAAATAATATTGGTCAGTGCTTCGGCAATCGACAGGAGTGAACCATTGGTTGCATTGATCAATCCTGCAGCAGCTGCATGGCCAACAGCCAGTGAGATTCCGCTTTTTCCTTTGTAATCGAGTGCAAAAACTCCCAGGTTGTTGAGCGGTAATTGTAATTTACCAGCACACTGTTGTTTGGCAACGCATCCGGTAACCGAACGATCGACTTTATTGGTGAGCCAATCTTTACAAGCCACGCTTTCGAGCTGCAATACTTGTTCGAGGTAAGTTTCTAATTTAGAAATATCGTAAACAACCGGTGCGTAAGTATCAATTTGGGTAGAATCTTGCATGATGGTTTTTGGTGAATTGCCAAACATGTGTTCCAGATTCCAGTTAATTGGTTTTTCTCCAGTTTTAAGTTTTTCGAAAACAAATTTTTTGTCGTTGGTGGTTTCACCAATCACAAACATTGGAGCACGTTCACGCTCGGCAATTTTCTTCAATGTATCGATGTGTTCTTCTCTAACCAATAGACCCATACGTTCTTGTGATTCGTTTCCTACTATCTCTTTTAGAGAAAGGGAAGCGTCACCCACCGGTAATTCGTCAATATATATAACACCTCCTGTTTCTTCTACTAATTCGGAAAGACAGTTAAGGTGACCGCCGGCGCCATGATCGTGAATTGATACGATTGGGTTATTATCACTTTCAATTAAGGCACGAATAGTATTGAAAACCCTTTTCTGCATTTCGGGGTTAGCGCGCTGAACAGCATTCAGTTCAATTTTGTTATCAAATTCGCCGGTAGCTACCGACGAAACAGCGCCACCACCCATGCCAATGCGATAATTGTCGCCACCCAAAAGAACCAGTTTCTGTCCAGATACGGGTGTTTCTTTCAAGCTGTTTTCCTGTTTACCAAAGCCAATTCCACCAGCAAGCATTATTACCTTATCGAAGGCGAATTTTTTGTTGTTTTCGAAATGTTCGAATGTTAAAACCGAGCCGTTGATAAGTGGCTGGCCAAATTTGTTACCAAAATCGCTGGCTCCGTTCGATGCTTTAAGCAGAATTTCTTCAGGGGATTGATAAAGCCACTTCCTTTCAGGGAAAGCTTGTTCCCATTCACGTGAGGCTTCGGTTCGGGGATATGAAGTCATATAAACAGCAGTTCCAGCTGCGGGAAGTGCTCCTTTTCCACCGGCAATACGGTCACGAATTTCGCCTCCCGATCCGGTTGACCCACCGTTAAAGGGTTCAACAGTTGTTGGGAAGTTATGAGTTTCGGCCTTTAGCGAAAGCACGGTTTTGATATCTTTAATCTCAAAAAAGTCGGCTTTATCTTGTGTCTTTGGTGAAAATTGTTCCACGGCTGGACCACCTACAAAGGAGCAGTTATCCTTGTAAGCCGATACAATTTTATTGGGATTGGTGGCTGATGTTTTCTTAATCAGTTTAAATAGTGATGACTCTTTTTCAATGCCATCGATAATAAAGGTGCCGTTGAAAATTTTATGTCGGCAATGCTCGCTATTCACTTGCGAAAAGCCAAACACTTCGCTGTCGGTTAAAGGACGCTTAAGCTCTTTGGAAACCGATTCAAGGTATTCAATTTCATCTTGGCTTAGCGCTAGCCCTTCTTTTTCGTTATAAGTTGCAATATCGGCGACTGTAACAATGGGATCGGGTTGTTTATCAATGGTGAAGATTTGTTGGTCGAGCCCTTTGTATAATTGTTGTAACATAGGGTCAAACTTCGCTTCGTTGTTCGGTACGGTAAAGTACTCTTCCATCCTGAAAATACCTTCAATTCCTATGTTTTGGGTAATTTCAACGGCGTTAGTACTCCAGGGACTCAACATTTCTTTGCGGGGGCCTACAAACCATCCGTCAATTTGTTGGTTTTTGATAAGATTGGCATTGCCAAAAAGCCATTTTAGTTTTTCGATGTTTGCCTGGTTGATTTGCTGTTTTGAGCTGACAGCAATGTAGTTACCTTCTTGAACTTGAAAGAATAAAATCATAACAGTAATTTTTTTTGCGTTAAAATTTATTAACGCCCCAAATATAATAAAAAGCGATTGTTAATCGGAAAAAGGGTTAATTTTGAAAGATTAGTTTTTTTTAATTTAATAATTTCTTATTGTTTGCTTTTACACTATAATATAATTGTATAAATATATCGAATGAGAAAAATATTTCCTTTTTTGTTGATTGTCTTATTGATGTCGTGTAATGTTGAAAAACAAATTGAACGCAAATATGAAGGAGAGGGTAGGGAAATGGTTTTACACGATTTTGGGGAACCGCAAAAAGTAGTTGATATGGGTAATGGCATTGAACGTTTTATTTATATCAAAGAAACCTACATACGCGAAACCGAAATCGGGATAGGTAAAGGAACGCTTGATCCGCGCATAAGTCCTGCGTTTATTAAAGAAGAAACCTGGCGCTTCGACATTGATGCAAAAGGACAGGTTGTTGGTTCCAACTACGAAAAACGACAAAAGTGACGATTTTCAATAAATCTCGCTGTTCTATTTGGTAGAACCGACGAAATTTATACTTTTGCATCCGTTCTTTAAAATATTATTTGCCCAGATGGTGAAATTGGTAGACATGCCAGCTTGAGGGGCTGGTGCCGGTTACGGTGTGCAAGTTCGAGTCTTGTTCTGGGCACAACTAAATTTTATGAGGCCTTGTGAGTACTATACTTGCAAGGCTTTTTTATTTTATTTGTGTTAGAACCGTTTTTTAATTCTCTGTTTACTCTTTTCTCTTTTATTTTGCTTGTGTTAACTCGTTCGAATTTTTAGGCGATTTGAATGATTTATATCATCATTAGTTTTATCTTTACACAGTCTTTTTGAAAGAGATTCTAATGAAAAACTTACAAATTAATAGAAACAATAGGTTTTCTACCTGTAACTGGTACCCGAATCGAGTGGGATGGTTTACATCCTGTTATCTCTCATGCCGATTGCGCATCGGTAAATCTGTCAATAATTGATAATGGTCATGTAGCATGATTGTTGTCGCACAAAATCAAAAACAATTTAAGAAGGTACAAAAAGTATTGGTTATTGATAATCAGTATAATATAAAAAACACTTATAAAGAATTAATTCTTTGGCAATGTTGATATTTCTCAGTAGTTTATTTCCTATTCAACTGTAATTTGTCAAAGGATTTTCAAGTAAACATTAAAAATTTAAAAAATAATTTAATTTGTATGAAAAAGCACAATTTTTACGCAGGACCATCTATTTTATCAGATTTCACCAAAGATGAAACAGCAAAAGCTATCGCTGAATTTGCCGGAACGGGTTTGTCCATTTTGGAAATCTCGCACAGGAGCAAAGAGTTCGAAGCGGTATTGAACGAGGCTGTTGCTTTAGTAAAAGAATTACTTGAAGTCCCCGAAGGTTACGAAGTGTTGTTTTTGCAAGGTGGTGCAAGCCTTCAATTCGCAATGGTTCCTTTTAACCTTTTGAACAAAAAAGCAGCATATCTTAATACTGGGGTTTGGGCTAAAAAAGCTATTAAAGAAGCAAAATTATTTGGCGAAGTAGTTGAAGTGGCTTCCTCTGCCGATAAAAATTACAACTATTTGCCTAAAAACTTCGATGTTCCGTCCGATGTGGAGTATTTGCACTATACAACCAATAATACCATTTATGGTACACAGTATCAGACCGACTTGCAAGCTAAGGTGCGCTTGGTAGCTGATATGTCGTCAGATATTTTTTGCCGCCCCATTGATATTTCGAAATACGATTTAATTTATGCCGGTGCACAGAAAAACCTTGCTCCTGCAGGTGTGACCTTGGTTATTGTTAAAAAAGATGCATTGGGTAAAGTTGATCGTGCTATTCCAACCATGCTCAAATACCAAACTCATGTTGACGAAGGTTCAATGTTTAACACACCTCCTTGTATTGCCATTTATGCTGCATTACAAACTCTTAAATGGTATAAGCAGCTTGGCGGAATTAAAGCCATGCAAAAGAAAAACATAGAAAAGGCTAATATATTATACGATGAGCTCGACCGTAGCAAACTCTTCAAAGCAGTTGTTTCTGCAGTTGAAGACCGATCGGTTATGAATATTTGTTTTGTGTTTCGTGAAGGTAAAGAAGATCTTGAAGCCGATTTCTTAAAATTGGCGACTTCAAAAGGAATTGTTGGAATTAAGGGACACCGTTTAGTAGGTGGTTTCAGGGCTTCAACTTACAACGCGCTTCCAAAGGAAAGTGTTCAGGTGCTCGTCGATGCGATGAAAGAATTCGAATCGAACCATTAATAAAAAGGAAAAGCAGGATCCTCGGTTCTGCATTTTCTTTATTAAACCTTACGAGCGATGATAAAAGTATTGAATGCAACCGAAAAACCTTTTTCAGAAAAGGCAATTAATCAAATTTTGATGGTAATCAAACAGGCCGACTATCAGTTTGAACTGTTGGAAAAATATACCTCAAAAAGTGAACTGTTAAAGGCGGTCGAAAATGTAGATGCCTTGATTGTTCGTAGCGATATTATTGATGCTGAAGTGTTAGATGCGGCTAAAAACCTGAAAATTATCGTTAGGGCAGGATCCGGATACGACAATATCGACTTGGGTAAGGCTACTGAAAAAGGTGTGGTTGTAATGAATACTCCCGGTCAAAACTCGAATGCTGTGGCTGAGTTGGCCATTGGCTTGGCTTTGTATGGTATCAGAAATTTATTCTCGGGTACATCGGGGGGCGAATTGCGTGGTCGGAATATTGGATTGCATGGTTATGGCTATGTTGCTCGTAATGTGAAACGCATTGCCCGTGGTTTTGAAATGAATCCGGTGGTTTATACCCGATATAGTAGGGCGCAGGCTATTTCGGAAGGATTACAAGTAAGCGATTCGCTGGAGGAATTGTACGCCATGAGCGATATTATTTCAATACATGTACCCGCCCGCGGCGAACATATTAAATCAGTAAGCTATCAGGTATTGCAACACCTTAGGCTAAATGCCATCATTGTAAATACCGCCCGTAAAGAAGTAATCAACGAAGACGAACTCATTCGTTTTATGCGTTTCCGTCCCGATGTGAAATATCTTTCGGATATTGCACCCAACCAACGTGCTGTTTTTGAAAAAAACTTTAAAGGAAGGTTCTTTTTTACCCCACAAAAAATGGGAGCACAAACCGCCGAGGCCAATCTCAATGCAGGTGTTGCCGCAGCGCAACAAATTGTAAATTTTTTCACCAAAGAAGATAAAACTTATCAAGTAAATAAATAATGGCAATAATTAAACCGTTTAAAGGATTAAGGCCTCCTAAAGAGCTGGCTTCAAAAGTAGCTTCAAGACCTTACGATGTATTAAATTCAGCCGAAGCAAAGGCCGAAGCAAAAGGAAATGAATATTCCTTGCTTCGTATTATTAAACCCGAAATTGAATTCCCGGCTGGAACCGACGAACACGATGAAGCGGTTTATCAAAAAGCAGTTGAGAATTTCAAAATGTTTCAAAACAAAGGGTGGCTGGTTCAAGACACAGCCGACTGCCTTTATGTATATGCACAAACCATGAATGGGCGTACCCAATATGGCTTGGTTGCTGCTGCTGCAGTCGACGATTATTTGAACGGTGTAATTAAAAAACACGAACTTACCCGCGCCGATAAAGAAGAAGACCGCATGAAACACGTTCGCAATACCAATGCTAACGTTGAACCTGTTTTCTTTGCCTATCCAGCACACGCCGAAATTGATGCCATTGTGGCTAAAGTAGTGCAGGGCGAACCCGAATATAAATTTGTAGCCGACGAAGGTTTTGGTCATCAGTTTTGGATAATTGAAAACCCCGAAACTATTCAGCGTATTGTCGAAATTTTCAAAAACGAAATACCTGCAACTTACGTGGCCGACGGTCATCACCGTACAGCAGCAGCAGCATTGGTAGGCGCCGAAAAACGCAGACAAAACCCTGCATATTCGGGTATCGAAGAGTTTAATTACTTTTTGGCTGTTCATTTTCCCGATAACCAGTTGCAAATTATCGACTACAATCGTGTGGTGAAAGATTTGAATGGACTTAGCAAAGCCAGTTTAATTGAAGCGTTGGAAGTTGATTTTGAAGTGTCGATAATGGGCACCGAAATTTTCAAACCTAATCAGTTGCACACTTTCAGTATGTACATTGATGGTGAATGGTACAAGCTGGTAGCCAAAGCCGGACGCTACAACGATAACGACCCCATTGGCGTACTCGATGTTACTATTCTTTCGAATTTGGTGCTCGACAAAGTTTTGGGTGTTAAAGATTTACGTACCGATAAACGCATCGATTTTGTGGGTGGAATTCGTGGTTTGGGCGAGTTGAAAAAACGCGTCGATATTGGTGAAATGGCTGTGGCTTTTGCATTGTATGCCGTTTCGATGAAACAACTTATCGATATTGCAGATACGGGCAACATTATGCCACCAAAAACAACATGGTTCGAACCTAAATTACGCTCGGGATTGGTTATTCATAAACTCGATTAAAAGAACCTTCTATTATTATAATTGTTGAGCAGGAGCGTTATTTCATGAGAAATAGCACTCCTGTTTGCTTTCATTTTTTTAGTTTTGTAGAAAAACCAATTGTAACATGTCTATTCCAGAAAATATTGAAAAAATTAAAAACAGCTTGCCTGCACATGTGAAACTGGTGGCGATTTCGAAAACCAAGCCAAACGAAATGATAGAGGAAGCCTACAAGGCCGGTCAACGTATGTTTGGTGAAAATAAAGTACAGGAACTGGTTCAAAAGTACGAATCACTTCCCAAAAATATTGAATGGCATTACATTGGGCATCTTCAAAGCAACAAAGTGAAATACATGGCACCATTTGTGACATTAATTCACGCAGTTGATAGTCTTAAGTTGCTTATAACCATAGATAAAGAAGCGTTAAAGAACAATCGGAAAATTGATTGTTTGTTGCAATTTCATATCGCCGAAGAAGATACCAAATTTGGGTTGTCGCTCGATGAAGCCATTGAAATACTTGACTCTTCCGAATTCAAAAACCTTGCAAACGTAACAATAGTAGGGATAATGGGCATGGCAACCTATACCACCGATGTTGAACAAATAAGGAGGGAATTCAAAAATCTTCATTCAATTTTTCAACATTTAAAAACGAAGTATTTTTCCGAACAACTTTACTTTAACGAACTTTCAATGGGTATGAGCGATGATTATCCCATTGCAGTTGAGGAGGGGAGTACCATGGTTCGGATTGGAAGTACTATATTTGGACACCGATAATATAATTAAACAATTTTATACTGAGCGATATGGCAAATTTAAATACCAATTATATGGGCTTGTCCCTTAAAAACCCGATTGTTGCAGGTAGTTCGGGACTTACCAATTCGGTAAAACTAATTAAACAATTAGAAGAAGCCGGTGTGGGAGCAGTGGTGCTAAAATCGTTGTTCGAAGAGCAAATCAGGCTTAATGTTAGCAATATAATGGATTCGAGCGAGCATAATTACAGCTACCCCGAAGCCGAGGATTATATACGCAATTACACCAAAATGAACACGGTGCATGAATACCTTGCGTTTATAAAAGAAGTGAAAGCTAAAGTTAGCATTCCGGTAATTGCCAGTGTTAATTGTATTAGTGCTTCCGATTGGACCGATTTTGCCACCGAAATTGAAGCCGCCGGTGCCGATGCAATTGAATTGAATATTTACGAAATGCCCGTTGACCGTAATGCTTCGTCCGAATCGTACGAGAAAAAGTATTACGATATTGTAAAAATGGTGAAGCAGAAAGTGAAAATCCCCATTGCTGTGAAAATAAGCGATTCATTTTCGAATCTCATCAGAGTGGTTGACCAGTTACAAGCACATGGAGCCTCATCAGTGGTTCTTTTCAATAAATTCTATACGCCCGATTTTGACCTTAAAACTTTAACGTTTTCATCGGCCGAAGTCATGAGCTCGCCATTAGATTTGTACAAAGGTCTTCGCTGGACTGGTATAGTTAAAGGTAAATTGCCAAAAACCGAAATAGCTGCTTCGACCGGAATTCACAATGGAGAAGGTGCAGTTAAGCAATTACTTGCTGGAGCCCAGGTGGTACAATTGTGCTCTACCCTTTATTTAAATGGTTATGGTGTGGTTGAAGAAATGAAAAATTACATTGAATCTTTTATGGAAAAATGGAGTTTTGATACTTTAAACGAATTCAGGGGAAAACTAAGCTACGGAAATATCGAAAGTCCGGCGATGTATGAAAGGGTACAGTTTTTGAAGTATTTCTCGAACCGAAAATAATGATTATTCGTTTTTAACAGTTTGCAGTTAGGAGGTTTTTGAATAAACATCTTGATTGTTTATTTTGTTCTGTGTATAAAAAAGAAGATAATTTCGAATGAAACGAATTCAGGTCATATTAATATTTCTCGTACTTGTTTTAAGCCTGCAAGCCAAAACGATTGAGATTAACGAAGCCAAAAGCTTTGTTAGTGAGTTTATTAAGCTGCAATCGAAAAGTGGATTTGTATTTAAAAATATTAGCGAAATAAAAACAGAAAATCAGTTAAGCTCTTATTTCTTTGAATTATCACCTTCGGGTTTTGTTATAATTTCGGCCAACGATAAGGTTGAACCCATAATTGCTTATTCCTTCGATTCAGAAGCTACTGCTCCCTCGGAATGGCCCGAACAGCTTAAGTGGTGGATTGGTTTAAAAAACAAAGAAATTGTCAAGCATATTAACAACAAAAAGGCTCAACGTAACCCAGCTTGGGATTCACAAACCGAATTGTTGTTAAAATCTGCCAATGCTAAAGTTGATCCACTCATAAAGGTGATATGGGGGCAAGGGAACAAATGGAACATGTTTTGCCCTATAGATGAGAAAGGGCCTGGTGGTAGAGCTTATGTTGGTTGTGTTGCCGTATCGATGGCACAGGCCATGAGTGTATTTAAATATCCCGAAAATGGAAAGGGCATTGCTTCTTATATCCATCGTACTTATGGAACACAGACCGTAAACTTCAGTAAGCAATCTCCCTATCAATGGGATTCGATGTTGAATGCTTCGCCCAATATACACAATGCCCGTTTGTTATATCATTGTGCAGTAACCGTTCAAATGGATTTTGGAGCCGATGGTTCTGGTGCAACTACAAAAGCTGCTGTGAACGCATTGCGAAATTATTTTTCATATTCTAAAACAACAAAGTACTATTCTCGTGTCGATGACGATGAACAGTGGAAACAAATGTTAAATGAAAGCTTAATTAAAGGTTGTCCCATTATTTACCATGGTGATGCCGATGATGGGCAAGCAGGTCATGCTTTTAATATCGATGGTGTCGACAATATGGGTTATTACCATCTTAACTGGGGCTGGACCGGATCGATGAATGCTTATTTTAACATTAATAACCTTGCTCCCGGTTCAAACAATTTTACCAAAAACCAAGGCGCTATAATGGGCATCAAGCCTATTCAGCCCGGGCCAATTGATATTGCATTGAGCCGTACATCGGTAAAAGAAAAATTGCCGGCGGGCAGTTTTGTCGCTGCTGTTTCTATCGACGATGAGTACGCTAACAACCAGTATTCGTATAGCTTAAAAGGAAATCCAAAAGTTATTGGCGATGGTTATGCACCTGCAAAATTTTATATTGAAAACGATTCGCTAAAAACCGTCGAAGAATTTGATTTTACTAAGCGTAAAAGTTATACTTTATTTATTGAAGTTGTTGATACTTTCGGTAATTCGTTGGAAGAAAAGTTCGAAATATCTATTGAAAAAGCTGTTGGCTTACCTGAAATTACCGAACAAAAGCTAATCGAGGTATATCCCAATCCTGTTGGCGAAATGGTCAGTATTGTAAGCAAAACACATGGGGAACTCTGTATATTTAATTTGCTTGGGCAAAAAGTATTTTACGCACAAGTTAACGAAGGCGTTTTGAGTATTGACACATCGCAACTTCCAAAAGGAACATATATTGTTCAGCTAAGTTCCAATAGCGGTAAACATAATCAAAAGTTAGTGAAGCAATAGGTTTATTGTGTGCACCTTACAAACAGTTTGCATAAATCTGTTTCGTTTTTCAGCTTATACTTATTGGTTTTTATTATTCCTTTAACATCGGCATTTTCAAAAGTTTTTTCAAAAGTCTTTTTACTGACAATACTTAAGTCGTTGTTTTCTTTATTAAATAAATAATAACTGGTAATTAATTCAAATGCAGTTCCTTTGTTCCGTTCTAGTTTAATTACGCTGTAGGGTACACGTGTGTAATTTGTTACATCGATTGAGGTGAGTTTGGTCGAAGCATCAGATGATGAGCCCGTTCCGTAGCCTCCGCTGCCTGAGTTAAGGGCATTCATGTCGATGCGGATTCTTTTTAATAAATAGAGATGGTCTTTCGACTCCAGTACTTCATATATTGAGCTGTTATGTTTAATAAACTGGTTATTGTCCATAATAAGAGAATCAATCTCATATGCTTCATTAGTGTACATAATCAATTCATCTTCATTGAAATAAACAAAATTTTGATTGGCAATGTCAATGTTAAACATTGCTTTAGATGCATTGGTGCTGTTAAAATACAAAATTCCATGTTGAAAGTTGTTGAATAAATATGGCCACTTGTTCGATACTTTTTCAGAGTATTCGTTTTGTGCAAAGCTGGCAAGCGAAAATGTCAAGAGGATTAAAAATAGGTGTAAGATTCTCATAATTAATTGTTTTTTGTTTTTAAAATGCAATGATGTTCAAAACTCAAAAGCCACTTTAAATATATGAAATTTTGATGCCATTTACTTGCTTTAAAAACAATGTTTTATTTTATAGTATATCAAATGACTAAGAAGCTGTTCAACAAAAAAGCTTGAATATCTATTACTATTCAAGCTTTTTAAAAGGTTAATTGTCAATTTATTTTATTCTATTATCGAACACCCTGATGGCTTTGCCTTCTTGTTTAGGTATTGAACCCGGTTCAACCAGTCTAACAATAGGTTTGGCTAACACTTCATCTCTTATTTCGTGGGTTAGCTTTTTGGTAATAAACTCAAGGGTTTTTAAATAATCGTCGGTGAGGTTTTTTTGAATTTCAACCTCTACAATCATTTCATCAACATCGTTAATGGTTTCGAGCAGAATACGATAATCTGAGGTTACTTCAGGCACTTTCATTAAAATACTTTCGATTTGCAATGGGAAAACGTTGCATCCTTTAATGATAAACATATCGTCGGTACGCCCTGTAATGCGGTCAAGCCTGCGGTGTGTTCTGCCACACTCACAATTGCCAGTCAAAATACGTGTAATGTCGCGGGTGCGGTAACGCAAAAGCGGCATAGCTTCACGGTCGAGGGTGGTCATTACCAATTCGCCATACTCGCCGTCGGGGACAGCTTGCAGCGTTTTGGGGTCGATAATTTCAACAATGTAGGCATCTTCCCAAACGTGCAGGCCATTTTGATAAGTGCATTCAAAGGCTACGCCAGGGCCGTTCATTTCGGAAAGACCAAATGAATTGTATGCTTTTACACCAAACATTTTTTCGATGCGTTTTCGTTGTGCTTCAGTGTGGGGTTCGGCACCAATCACTAAAGTGTGGAGTTTGGTGTCGGTTTTGGGATCGAGGCCTTGTTCTACAAAAACCTCGTACAGGCGGTTCAGATAACTTGGAATGGCATGTGCCACTGTTGTTTCGTAGTCCTGCATTAGTTTTATTTGTCGGGCGCTATTGCCTGCTCCGGCTGGAATTGACAGACATCCTAAGCGTTCAATTCCATACTGAAATCCCAGTCCGCCTGTAAATAAACCATACCCACAAATGTTTTGAAAAACATCGGTATCGCGCACCCCAGCTGTATATAACGAACGGGCCAATAAATTTGCCCACGATTCAATATCGTGTTTTGTATGATATACAACTGTCGGGTTACCTGTAGTTCCCGAAGAACTATGCAAGCGGATTACCTTTTGTTTCTCGATGGACAAAAACCCATAAGGAAAGTTGTCTCTCATTTGTTGTTTTGTGGTAAATGGAATTTTCTGAAGGTCGTCGATTGTTTGAATCGATTGAGCCGAAACACCTGCTTCGTCTAGCGCTTTAGAATAGTAGGCCGATTGTTTGGCTTGTGTTATGGTTTTTTTTAGACGATCGACTTGTAGCTGTTGCAGCTTTTCCCTGTTCATTAGCTCCAGGTTTTCTTCCCAGTAATTTGTATTCATTTTTATTGAAAATTTGGTTTCGTTGATTGAAAATTATGTTTTGGTTTTTTTGTTAATTAGAACATGTACATCATTGTGAATAAAAGGCGGTTGTTGCTTACTTTGTGCACAACCGAGTAAAGGCCCTTATCGCTATTGAAACCGCCAATACCATAATTGGCAGTAGTTTGTTCATATTCGAACATTAAACGTAAGTTGGCTACATTGAGGGCAACAAATGGCGATATTCTATAGAAATCTTGAACGTTATAAAAAAGTCCAGCCGAAGTCGCGTTTCCTTCACTGTTTACCATTAATTTATCGCTTGTGCCAAAGTTTTTACCTATGCCGGCAAAAAAACCAACTTGCCACTTTTTACCATAAACCATGTTTAAGTAAGAGGTGAAGTTGTTGTAATTGCTGTATTTTTCTTGACCAGTAATGCTGTCAACCTGAGCAATAGCATAACCCCCGGGTAAAAGCAAATGCGACATGTTTTGTCCGTAAACACCTTTTAATAGTACAGTGAGTTTTTCGGTTTTGTAGCGGGCGTATCCAATATACGATACACTGTTAAGATAACTTGTTGAATTGTATTTATTGCCATTCGAAGCAATAACTGTCATTTTAGGCTTGGTGCGGTTGTGTGAAATGCCACCGCCAAAAGCCAGTGCGTTGTTTCGGTATTCGATGTTAGCAATAAGCTCGGGTACAACTCCGTTGCGCTTGGCTTGTGTTGGTGTATTTTGTGTTGATTGCATTGACCTGCTTTGATATTGAAGTTGATACACAGCAGCTGCCGAAAGTTTTACTTTTCCGGCTTTGTAATCGTATCTTATTTGCGGCGAGCGGTTGAATGGCTGAAAAGGAGCACCGGTATTTAACGAGGCCACGTAAGGGCAAATATCGCCCGACCAAAAGGGATGCCAGTCTTGCCCCATCAATAATTTCGATTTGTCCCAGGTTAAAGCAGCATTAGCTTTCCGAATTCTGATGAGGGTAGGTTCCGTAGAAACCACACCACCAAAGTCGATTTCGATGTTGGCCATTGATTTTGCACCAAATATATCGGGACCGTTTACATTTATGCCAAGGCGCGAAGTAATAGCCGTTAGGTTAGAGCTAAGTTGTTGGTTAATGTCTTTACCATTTGCATCTTTTCCTACATAAACAGGTAAAAGATAATATTGCTCATGAGCACCATCAATTCCTTTATAGGTATCGATATAAATATCGTTTCGAATAAACCCGTAAAGTTTAAAATCAACTTTTTTCTCTTCTTGTGCCCAAAGCATATTAGAAAATAACACTGTAATTACCAATAAAGAAAAAGCAAATTGTTTATAGTTCGATAAATTCATAGGTTTTAATCGTTAATTGGCATGGTTAAATAATGAGCTATTTTCAAATTGAAAGTAAAAACGATAAAAAAATAACTAAATATTACAAAATGTGCCTAAAAATAATTAAAATTTTTAAATGTGAAGGTTGAAAAGTTTTATAATTGGTATGAAAAGTTCATTTTTCACTTAGATAATAACAAGATGTGTGGATAAGGTCTTTAATAAAGAAAAAAACCGCTTTCTACATGTAGAAAGCGGTTCTATTTTTAAATCAAAAAAGAGATTATTTATTTTCCCAGTTTTGATCAGCCATTCGCTTGTACGAATTGTATCGCCATAAGGCGTTTTCTTGAGCGGCTTTGAACAAATCTTGAGCTTCGGCAGGGAAGGCTTTTAATAAAGCAGTATAACGAACTTCACCTTTCAAGAAGTTTTGGAATTCGTCCCAGTTAGGTTCTTTACTGTCTAACGTAAACGGATTTTTACCTGCGGCTTCCAATGTTGGGTCGTAGCGGTAGGTATGCCAGTAGCCACATTCAACGGCTCTTTTTTCTTCTTCTTGGGTTTTGCCCATTCCAGCACGTAAACCGTGGTTAATACATGGAGAATAAGCAATAATGAGTGATGGTCCAGGGTAGGCTTCGGCTTCTTTCAAAGCTTTAAAGTATTGTGCTTGGCTTGCACCCATGGCAACCTGTGCAACATAAACATAACCGTAGGTCATGGCCATTGCGCCAAGGTCTTTTTTGCGGATACGTTTACCGGCTGCGGCAAATTTAGCAACAGCACCAATTGGGGTTGCCTTTGACGATTGGCCACCGGTGTTTGAATACACTTCGGTATCCATTACAAGTATGTTAATGTCTTGGCCACTGGCTAATACGTGGTCTAAACCACCAAAGCCGATGTCGTAAGCCCAACCGTCGCCACCAAATACCCATACTGATTTTTTGATGAGGTATTGTTTTAAGCTTAAGATTTGCTTGGCCGTATCGTTTGTTGAATCTTTGATAGCAGCCAAAACCAGAGCAGTAGCAGCTTTTGAACCTTCGGTGCTGTTCTTGGCTTCTAACCATGCAGCGTAAGCTTCTTTTTCAGCAGCTGTTGATCCTTCGGCAGCGGTCATCAACATTTGAATGCGATCGCGCTGAGCGTTAACGCCTTCGCTCATGCCAAATCCATATTCAGCATTGTCTTCGAACAATGAATTGGCCCAAGCTACACCTTGTCCGCTTTTTTGATTTTTACAATATGGAGTTGAAGGAGCTGATCCTCCATAAATGGAAGAACATCCCGTAGCGTTGGCTACCATCATTTGCTCGCCATATAATTGAGTAATGGTTTTAATGTATGGTGTTTCGCCACAACCTGCACAAGCGCCACTAAATTCGAATAGTGGTTGAGCAAATTGTGAGTTTTTAATGGTTTTGAATTTATCAACCACGTTTTCTTTGTACCCAACTTTTTCGTTCATGTATTCGAAACGTGGAGCCTCTACAAGTTGCGATTCAAAAGTTTTCATCACTAATGCTTTTTCTTTCGAAGGACAAACGTCGGCACAGTTACCACAACCGGTACAATCTAAAGGTGAAACTTGAATTTTGAATTTCAAACCACCAAATTGTTTAACAGGTGCAGCATCAATAACTTGTGTGCCTGCTGGTGCGGCGGCGGCTTCTTCGTCGGTTAACAAAAAAGGACGAATGGCTGCGTGAGGGCAAACATAAGCACACTGGTTACATTGAATACAGTTTTCGGCTTGCCATTCGGGTATATTAATTGCAACGCCACGTTTTTCGTAAGCTGCAGTTCCGGCGGGGAAAGTTCCATCTTCGATTCCAACAAAAGTTGAAACTGGGAGGCTGTTTCCGTCTTGAGCATTGATTACATCCACCACGTTTTTAATAAAATCGGGGCGCTTGGCGTTTTCGGTCTCTTCGCTTACTTTAATATTTGCCCATTCGGCTGGTACTTCAATTTTGATTACATTTTTTCCACCGGTCTCAACCGCAGCGAAGTTCATGTTAACAATGTTTTCACCCTTTTTACCATACGATTTAACAATGGCTTTTTTCATGTGATCAACTGCCAGTTCAAAAGGAATCACGTTTGATATTTTGAAGAAAGCAGATTGAAGAATGGTGTTTGTGCGATTGCCCAATCCAATTTCTTCGGCCAACTCGGTAGCTTTAATTACATAGAAATTGATTTGGTTCTCGGCCATGTATTTTTTCATTTTGGCCGGAATGCGTTTTTTGGTTTCTTCTTCGTCCCAAACGGTGTTAAGCAAAAAGTTACCCCCTTTTTTGAGTCCTTTTAGCAAGTCGTAGCTATTTAAATAAGCAGGAACGTGACATGCAACAAAGTCGGCAGTAGTTACCAAATAGGTTGAACGAATTGGACTATCGCCAAAACGGAGGTGAGAACAAGTGAAACCTCCCGATTTTTTAGAGTCGTATTCGAAATAACCTTGACAATATTTATCGGTGGCATCGCCAATAATTTTAATGGAGTTTTTGTTAGCACCCACCGTACCGTCTGATCCTAATCCATAAAATTTAGCTTCTACTAAGTCTTTAGGAGATACTTTAATTTCAGGAATAATAGGCAATGAAGTAAAGGTTACATCATCGACAATACCAATGGTGAATTTATTTTTTGGTTCATTCATCTCTAAATTATTATAAACAGCAATAATTTGAGAAGGAGTGGTGTCTTTTGATCCTAAACCATAGCGACCTCCAACAATTAAAGGCCATTCTTTGAATGGAGCTTTACCAGCTTCGAGTGCTTCGCCAATGGCGTTGCGAACATCCATATATAATGGTTCGCCAATCGCTCCTGGCTCTTTTGTGCGGTCGAGAACAGCAATTCTCTTAGTTGTAGCCGGAAAAGCTTTCATTAGGTGCGAAATTGAGAATGGGCGGTATAAGTGTACTGCAACCAATCCCACTTTTTTACCTAGCGCTACCAAGTGATCAATAACTTCTTTAATGGTCTCAGTAGCCGATCCCATGGCAACAATAATATTTTCAGCATCGGCTGCGCCATAATAATCGAATAAGTCGTATTGGCGACCGGTAATTTTTGAAATGCTCTTCATGTAATCTTCAACAATACCCGGAACGGCATCGTAGAACTTGTTGGCAACTTCTCTGCCCTGGAAGAAAATATCAGGGTTTTGAGCAGTACCACGAGTTACAGGATTCTCAGGATTTAATGCTCTGCCACGGAATTCAGTAAGGGCTTTGGTATCGAGTAATGGGATGATATTTTCCTGCTGCATTACTTCAATCTTTTGAAGTTCGTGAGAGGTACGGAATCCATCAAAGAATGAAAGGAAAGGTACACGAGATTTAATGGTTGATAAATGTGAAACACCAGCTAAATCCATCTCTTCTTGAACCGAACCTGCTGCCAATAATGCAAAGCCTGTTTGGCGTGTAGCGTATATATCACTGTGATCGCCAAAAATATTCAATGCGTGTGTTGCTAACGATCTTGCACTTACATGGAATACAGTAGGTAATAATTCACCTGCAATTTTATACATGTTAGGAATCATCAACAACAAACCTTGCGATGCAGTGTAAGTAGTGGTTAGTGCACCACTTTGAAGCGAACCATGTACAGCTCCCGAGGCACCGCCTTCACTTTGCATTTCTGCAAGTCGAATGGGACGACCGAACATGTTTTTTCTGCCATTTGCAGCCCACTCATCAACATATTCTGCCATTGTTGACGAAGGCGTAATGGGATAGATACAGGCCACTTCGCTAAACATGTAGCTCATGTGCGCAGCGGCATAGTTTCCATCACATACAATAAATTTTTTTTCTTTAGCCATAACTTTAAAGAGTTTTGTATTTAATATTCTATATTTTTTTTAGAAATTTATAATTCAAAATTAAAAAAACCTAAAACAACTTACTTATTCGTTTTGGTAGTTTTTTTGGTTTAGAGGGATAATTAATATAAAAAACCAAACAGCCATAAAGGGATTTTTCGTTCTTCTCCAATTTCGATACGATCTGAGGCGGTATATCCCTCGTTGCCATTGGGCTCTATGTATTTTCCACCTACTTTAAAATTGTATAAATCATTCACCCTGAAATCGTAACCTTCGACCGATTTTAAGGTGTTGCTAACGCCAACCTGGTTATAAAAGAAGGTTTGACGATAAGTAGCATTGTTGCGTGAAGTAGGCACAACCGTTTTAAGAAAGTTGGAGTTCTGTAAATATATTTTGGTTGGTTTTTTTTGTAATTCTTCGTCGCCATTGGCGTAAAGCATGTTGATAAGCCGCGCATTTTTGAGGTAACGTAAATAGTTCATTACCGTTGCCCTTGAAGTTTCAATTTCGGTACTTATTTTACTCACATTGGGCGAAAAAGGAACCTCGTTAGCAATAATATACAGCAACTTGCGCAATTTGGGCAAGTACTTCAAATCTATCTGGTTTAAATAGGTAACATCAATCTCAAGTGCCAGATTGATATGCTTTAACAAATCGTCGGAATAGTAAGTGCTCCGGTCGAGAAAATACGGAAAATAACCATGTTCGAGGTAATTTTCGAAGTAGGCGAGGGGACGTATTTTTTCTGTTATTGAACTTGCAATTTCGACATGATTGTTGATAATTTGGTCGAAAGTGTACCTTTTAAAATTTTGATTGGTTTGATGGTTTAAGTATTCGCGAAACGATAAACCGGGTAAATGGTAAATTTTAACGTACCCTTTCAGTTTAGTATTGCTCTCGTGAACCCTTAATACTGGCGATGCCGTGAATATAATGCTTAATTGGGGCATGTTTTCGTAACACTCTTCGAGCTCTTGTGCCCAGTTGGGGTATTTATGTATTTGGTCGAGCACCAACAGTTTACCGCCTCTTTTATAAAACTCATCGGCAAACCCCGATATTTTACGCCCGGTAAAGTAAAAACTATTCAGGTTGATGTATAATGAATTTTTAGGATCGGGGTGTTTTTCGCGCAGGTAATCGAGTAAAAAAGATGTTTTACCAACTCCCCTAAAGCCTTTTATGCCAATTAATCGATGGGTCCAGTCAATTTCGTCCATCAAATCGCGCCGTACAACACTTTTCGAATTTTTAATTAACTTAATATGTGCTTCTTTGAAAAATTCCATTTGTAATCGAATAAATTGGAATACAAAGTTAGTAAAATTAAGGGGTTTTTGTAATGTCGGGATTGCAAAAAGTTGCCAAGAGTGTAATTTGGAATTGATAAAAATAAGCGGGGGTGTAACAATGCTCAATTGAGCTTTTTTATGTGTTGAAATATAGCTAATTAAGGGCGTTGAAACTCAAAAATATAATATATTAACTCAATATTAAGTGTTTGAAGTAAGTGAAGGAATAAATTGAATAATATGCTCTAGCAGTGTCTTACGTTCTTTGTTTGCACTGCTTAAGGCTGTTTGAAGTCTGTCGATGTACTCTCTGGCCGATGTTTCGGAGATTTTTCCTTCGCAATTTTCGATAAGTGTGAAAGCCTCAAAAGCAACCATGTAATCGCTGTATATCAGCAATTCGACAAAAGTTGAAAGGTAATTCGAATAATCAAGTCCATTTTCCCAACAAATTCGAACCAAAACTTCTTGAATGCTGGCATACTTTTCGGTCTCAATAGCTTTTACTATGGGCTCAATGGTGTCGGTATGTTTAACCTCGCTTAGTAGTTTAATTATTCGTTCGCTTACTTCTTGGTTTTCGTTTTGAAAAAGTACATCAATAAGCATGGGGATATATTGGCTATTGCCTGTTTGGGCAATTTGTTCTACAGCTTCGAGTGCATTATTTAACTTGTTTGAATATAAATTTTTAATGATTATTTCGTCGGTCTTTTGATTCATCTTTTATTAACTTTTAAGTTTATTGGGTTTTATTTGTCCCGAGAACAAAACCAAACTACTAATAATAAAAGCAGCAATTATGGTCGTGTTTCCCCATTTTTCGTTGCCAAATGTAGCCATTATTTTTCCGATTAAAGCAATCAATCCGCCCAAAATAATGGCCCACGAAACAAATTTTGGTTTAGCTTTTAATCCTAAAATACCCGCTATTAATGGAATAGTGAACGCTCCCGAGTAAACAGCCAAGGCCATAAGCAGCATACCAATAATTGAAGTAAAATGAAATGCGATAACAATGCTTAATAAACCAATAACTGCAATAATTACACGAGTTTTAAAAAGGCTCTTTTGATTAAATTTGTTTTTATCTACAATGCCGGTTACAATAATCGAAGCGCTGAGTAGGGTGGTATCGGCCGACGATAATACGGCGCTCAACAAGGCAATAACAACAATGGGCGAAATCCATGCCGGCAAAACTGCGAGGCTGATGTTGATGATTTTGGCACCGTCTTGAATCGAAGTGTGGGCAACACTTAAATATCCAATAATAAACGCAATTGGGATTAAAACGATCGCAGTGGTAAGTATTGATCGTTGCGCTACTTTATGGTTTTTTGCGCAAAAAATACGTGTGAAAATGTCAGGTCCTACCGTAAATGTTGTTGCATAAGTAATTAGTAAAATTAACAAATCGATGGGTTTAAAATGCTTGTTGAATGGGAAATTCAGATCAATAGGTTGCAATGCAATATTATGCTGGGCTTTGTATGTGAAAAATGCTAACAAGGACAAGCCTGTAACAATAAAAAAAGCTTGTACCGAATCGGTTTTCAAAACCGAAATTTGCCCACCGGCAAGGGTGTAGGCCGTAAATACAATACCCGAAATGATAATGCCAGTTTCGTAGTTTAATCCTGTAAAACTTTGTAATATTCTAGCTGCTGCAATAATTTGAGCTGCAATAATACCAAGCCAGGCTATCGGTATCACAATTGAAGCGATATTTTTTGCTTCGATGCCGTAAGTATCTTCAAGTAATTCGGGCAGGGTAAAACGTCCAATCCGGCTAATTTTTCGGGTTAGTGGTAGCAGTGCCAATAAGCCAATGGCGGCCGATAACATGAACCATGCTGATGCTTTTCCAATATTGTTGCCTGTATCAACAGCGCCAATTATTGCCGAACCTCCAAGTATGGTTGCAAGCAGGCTACCGGTTATGGCAATATAAGTACCCGATTTACGAGCAATAAAAAAATCGTTAATGTTTTCGACTTTTGAATAGCTTCTGAATGCAATGAAAAGCAATATCAGCAAGTACGCAATGAGTATGGCTATGGTCATTTGGGGTTGACTTATTTTAAAAGTAATTGTGAAATAGCCGTCGAGAGCTTTTCAATGCTGACCGGCTTTTGAACTATCAGGTTGTTTTTGTCATTAAAAGTATCGGTAATTTCTTTATCGATATTGTAACCTGTTAACATAATTGCTTTAATTTTACTATTGATTTGCTTTAGTTTATTAAATACCAATAATCCGTCCATGTCGGGCATTTGCTTATCGAGTATAACTAGGTCAATGCTCTTGATATTGGAGGTGTAAAATTGGATGGCATTTTTCCCATTTGAAAAGCTAAATACATTATACCCCAGCTTTTTAAGTAATTCGCTGGTGATGTTTCGCACAATGTCCTCGTCGTCGATGATTATAATGTTAGCTGAACTTTTAACCAGCAATTGTTCGTTGGGTTGAATATTGTTTTGTAAAAACTCATCGCTTACCAAGGGCAGATAAACCATAAACGAGCTTCCTTTGAAATATTGCGATTCGGTATTAATTATTCCTTGATGATCGCTAATAATATTGTGCACAATGGATAAACCTAATCCAGCATATAGTTTTTCGGTTTTTGTGGTAAAAAACGGATCAAAAACTTTAGCTAAATTGCTCTGATGGATTCCCTTTCCGTTGTCGGTAATGCTAATTCTTATGTATTTACCTTTTTGTATTTTGGTGTTTTGTAAACTAGTATTCTCGTCAAAATAAACCGATTTTGTTTCAATGCTTATTTCACCACCTTGAGGCATGGCATCACAAGCATTTTCGACGATGTTGTTTAGCGCCCGGTACAACTGCGAAGGATCGCCAATAATGTTTTCATTCTTTTTGTCGAAATGAGTTTTTGTGCTGATGTTTGATGGTAAATTAAACTGGTTGAGTAACTCTTCAATTAATTTGGTGATATTTATTTTGACGTTGATGTTATTCTTATTGAATGAAAAGGTCAACAAGTTGTGGGTTAAGTCGCTCGATTTATTTAGGGAGTCTAATAAAGTTTCGGAATATCTTATAATGTTCTCGTCATTTGTATTGTGCCTGATTAGGTAGTTATTTCCATAAATCGACATTAAAAGGTTGTTGAATTTGTGGGCAAAACTATTGGCGATATGGTTCAATGTTTTTAATCGTTCTTCATTTACATTATTGTACTCGTTTTCTTTTTGATTGGTTACATCTTCAATTATTTGAATGGCATATACAATATCGTTGAACTGGTTGGTAAAAAAGGTCGATTTGCTTGTGATCCACCTATTTTTTTCGGTACTGGTAACCATTTGGAAAAGTTGGTCGAAGCGAGGAACCACACCCGAGAAAAGTTCCGAAAATTTGGTCATCATTTCGGACAAGTATTCAACGTGTACGAGTTGGTCGAGTTTTTTATATTTTAGTTGATCGGTGGTATAATTTAAAATTGAAGCGTATTTTTTATTGCATTCAATTATGTTTCGGTTTTTATCAACCAAAGCACATCCAATCGGCATTTCGTCGAAGGTTTTATGAAAACGCTCAAGTTGGTTAACTGTGGCAACTCCACGATTGTGTATGTCGGTAATGTCGCGGGTAACGACCAAAATAAGGTTCGACGTATTGGCGCTGATATTTCGGATTTCGATATACAGTATTTTACTTGTGCCTATTTTATATTCAAACGAAACAATATTGTTTAATTTGATAATATCCTTGTAGATAAGTAATTTATTCTTGAAGTTAAAATTGAATTCATTAAAATTAATCAGTGCTTTATTATAAATATCGATGTCTAAATCTTTTAACAATGATTGATTGTGGATTATTAATTCACCTTCGGAGTTGAAAATTCCCAAACCTGCCGAAGAATTTTCGACCACAGCTTTCAAGGTGCTATTATCCTCGGTAAGGATTTCAATTTGTTTTTTAAATAAATCGACATTGTTAAAATATACAATTAAACTCACGGGGTAATTGTTTTGATCAAAAATGGGATCAATCTTTACTTTTATATTAACATTGTTTTTGAGTCTAATTTCGTTTCGATATTCTTTTATTTTCAGGCTTTTAATTGCTGATATGGCTGCTTTAATATTGAAGTAGTCCATATCGTTCATCAGTTGTTTTAGTTCAATTTTATGGCTTGAAATTCCTATGGTGTCGATAATGTTTTTAAATTCGTTGTTGTATTCTAATAGTACTCCGTTTAAATCGGTTTGTGCAATTCCAATGGGAGAATATTGTTTTATTAGCTCGTTTTGGACTTCCGATTCAGCGAGTTTGATTTCAACGTTTTTACGCTCAGTAATATCGTAAATCATGATTAAAACCGCACTTTGGTCTTTGAATTTTATTTGCGAAACATAAGTTTCAACCCACTTTGTTCGTTTATGTTTTGTTTCAATCCTTATGTCTGCTTTTTCGAATGTTTTGTTGTTATGAGCTACATTGGAATAAATTTGTTGAAAATATGGTTTGTCTTCGGGAGAGGCTAAATCCAGTATACTGCTAAGACTTAAAGCCATCTCTTCTTTGGGAAATCCGGTGAATTCTTGAAATTTATCATTAATGTAAACTACTTCTTGATTTTGAACAATAATAATAAGCTGCTGGGTTTTATCGAGGAATGAACCAATCAAATGCTGTTCATCTTTCAGTTTAAGTTCTTGTTTTTTAAGTTGGGTAATTTCCTGAAAAATTCCCCTGTAGCCTTCAATTCTGTTTTTCGAATCAATTAAAGCTACTGCAACCGATGAAATAAATTTAGTTTGGTTATCGACAATAATTCTAAAATTGTGGCTTTGATGTTGATCGGTTTGATTGGGAAAGAATTGAGAAATGAAATTTTTCTGATCTTCGGGGTGGACTAAATTTTCGATTTGTTTCAGCGATATTTTATCGTTGGTTTCGAGTCCGAATGTTTTTGATAATTCTGCGGATCCCCTAATAATCATTGTCCTTAAGTCGAGGTTCCACATTGCCAATTTAGCAAACTGTGAAGCTTCTGCATAGCTTTCGTTTGCAATTTCGTTCTTTTGTTTGTCTATTGTTTGTTTTGTAACATCGATGTGTATTCCAAAAAATCGTTCAGGTTTCCCTTCGTTGGTGTATGATAGTATTTTGCCAAGCGCGTTGACCCATTTATAGCTCCCATTTTTACAACGTATTCTGAAAACTGTATTGAATTCGGTTTGTTTTCCTACAATGTACTCATCAATTTTGTTAAAAAGAGTTTCAATATCGTCGGGGTGAACTCTTTTTTTGAATGCGTTAAATTCGTTAGGAAATTCATCTTTTTCAAATCCCAAAATCCGTTTCCAAACCCTCGAGAAGTAAACTTCATTGGTATCGATATTCCAATCCCAAACTCCAATAGAACTGATGTCGAGCGCTTGTTTCCAGCGGTTTTCGTTTAATGCCAGTAATTCTTCGAATTGTTTGCGTGGGCTGATGTCTCTTACAATTGCCTGAATAATTTTCTCGTCGTCGATCAATACTGTTGACAAGTTGAGTTCGGCTAAAAATGTTGTTTTATCGTTGCACTGAAAATTCCATTCAATTTGCTGGTTCTGACCTTGCAGTACTTGTTGGATGTGTGTAACAATTTTGGTGCGCGAATCGTTACCATTTTGCTGATTTGCCGGTGAAATTCCCCAAATTGTTTTGTTTTCGAGTTCGTCGGCATTGGTTTTAAATAACTGAAAGCACTTTTGATTAAAGTCGATAATACGATAGTTTTTAATCAGTAAAATTGCATCGTTCGAATAATCGTAAATATGTTTGTATTTCTTTTCACTACTAATTACTTTCTGTTGGGCAAGTTGACGTTGGGTAATGTCCCTAAATGATACAACAATAACTTTACGACCACTCCAGTTGAAGTAAGACAATGAGGCTTCAAACGGAATAGTGCTTTGATCTTTTTTTATCAGGTTGCCAGTAGCTTTATTTATTTTTTCTTCTTCAATTTTTTTCTCGTAGGTATCTGGCTGGTCAATTATATTCCTGAAATTCAATTCAAGAAGTTGATCCTTGGTGTAGTTGAGCATGTTGCAAATTGACGCGTTGGCTTCCATTATATTTCCCGAATTAAAGTCGAGCATCAAAACGCCATCGTACACAACATTAAATATCTGACGGTATTTTTCTTCGTTTTCGCGCAACGACTCCTCGGCTTTTACCATTAAGGTTACATTTCGCCAAACAGTTGCGATGGTGTTTTTCGAAGGCGCATAAATTAAAATGTCCATGAACTGGTCGAGCGACTGGATGTAAAAACGGTCTTGTTGTGCTTGACGGGTAATGGCAGTTATTTTAAGTTGTTGGTTAAGTTGTTGGTAGAGTTGTGTTTGCAGTGATAAGGGTTTGTTGATAACGTCTTCTATTTTATGTTCAAATTGCATTTCGAAAGCGGGGTTTACGTTTCGAAAAATATAATCGACAACTTCACCTTGCTTATCAAGTTGTGTTTCAAAAATTATAAAAACGTCGGTTAGGTTGTCAAAAAGGTTTTGAAACAATTGCTCGTTTTCCTTTAACTTTTCAATTTTATAGTGGGTTTCGGTAACGTCGTGTATGCTACCGTATATAACCTGATTCGATGTTTGATTTTCGATATTTGCTTTTACTTCGATATATCGGCTGCTGCCATCTTTCATTTTGAAGTGAAAAACATTTTCGATATTCGACTGATGATTGGCAATTTGTTCTTTTAAATCGTGAATTTTTGAAAATTCACTGGGGCTAAGCAGTTTCCAAATCGTTTTAGCATCGGTAATGTATTTGTTGCTGTTGTTTATTTCAAGAAGTTGATTGAATTTTTCGGAAGTGAAAAGTTTTTTTTCTGTTAACGAGTAGCTCCAAAAAGCAAGTTTACTGTTTTTTTGTGCTTTATTGAACCAGTTATTGTTGGTGTCAACTTGCTCTATATTATTTGTTTTGTGTTGATTAATAATGGCTTGTAAACTGCTCTTAAGTTGCTCATTCTCTTCTTTGAGTTTTCGGTTTATGTGCTCCAAGTTTGTGTTGTTCTCCATTATCTCCAAATCGTTATTTTTAATCCGAAAAGTTACAATATTTTAAAATACTATTTGCATTTTTCTTAAAATACACTCAAGATTGATTCAATAATAATTATTTAAGCAATATATTAAGCTTATTCACAAAAATATTTATTCATTTAACAAATTTAAACACAAGGGGTGTAATT
>DATERL010000022.1:0-4402 GCA_035271585.1 Prolixibacteraceae bacterium | reverse complement strand
CCAAAAATAAAATACCTCGATGGTAAAGAACTCTTCGCCTCGTCGGAACAGCCAAATTTAATGAGTCGCGAAGATATAAATATGATCATTTTTACTGATCAAGAAAACCTTAAATTGGTAAATAGCGGCGAACAGCTAAATGCAGTATTCAGCAACGAAAACCTACAGGCGGTTTCCGAACAACTAAACGCAGGCTTTACAGCTACCGAACAATTAGGATTATTCAGCAACGAAAAGCTGGGTACAGCACTTGTTCTTCCAAACATTGAAAGTTTAGGTGCTATCTTTTTCAATATTGAAAACCTTGGCGTTTTTTTAAACAACGAAAAACTGGGGGCTGTTTATGCTCAATAATCGAGCAATTAAGTACTAATTAGCATTAATAAGCAGTACTGAAATCAATAAAAACAATGAGGAATAAGCTTTTCAAATTACTGGTTTTAATTATTTTGCCTTTGATGGGCAGCACGCAGGAAATTATTCAATACCGAAGCAACAACCTGGAGCTGGTGTATATTGGCAAACGTTACTCGTACATGATTCCACACATGGTTGGATCATTCGAAAATGCCATAAGGTTTCACCAACAATTATGGGATTACAACCATCAAAAAACCCACGTATTTTTGAACGACTTTTCCGATTTCGGTCATGGCGGAGCAACCGTATTGCCCCTCAATCAAGTTTTTTTAGGCATTGAACCTTACAGCTTTGCATTCTGCATTATTCCTTCGAGCGAGCGTTTTCAATGGCTATTTAACCACGAGCTTACGCACATTACCATGGCCGACAAAGCCAACCGAAACGACCTGCGCTGGCGAAAAGTTTTCCTTGGTAAAGTTACCCGCGACGAACATTATCCCGTTTCGGCCCTTTGGAGCTACCTCACAGTACCCCGCTGGTATGCCCCGCGCTGGTTTCACGAAGGCATAGCCTGTTACCTCGAAACATGGATGAGTGGCGGGTTGGGTCGCGCCATGGGCAGTTACGACGAGATGTACTTTCGCGCCATTGTTGCTGGCCAGCACCCAATCTACTCAATGGTTGGCCTCGAAACCGAAGGTACAACTATCGATTTTCAGGTGGGCGCCAACGCCTATTTGTACGGAACTCGCTTTGTCGATTATATTTCGATGGAATACGGTACAGATAAGCTGACCCAGTTTTACTCCCGTACCGATAGCAGCAAAGCTTTTTTTGGCAGCCAGTTTAAAAAAGTTTATGGCAAAAATATCAAAAAGGCATGGAACGAATGGACAGCTTGGGAATACCAATTCCAACAGCAAAACATCGAACAGGTTTTTCAATATCCGCTAACAGCCTACCGTCCAATCACAAAAAAAGAATTGGGCAGCGTTTCGAATTATGGGTATAACAATACAACCGGCAAAATATACGCGGCCATCAACTACCCGGGCATCATGTCGCAAATTGCCGAAATCGATATTAATTCGGGCAAAATACGCAAGCTGGCCACGCTCGACTCACCATCGCTCTATTACTCCACACACTTAGCTTACGACTCCGATAACGAACGGTTATTCATTACCGAGCAAAATAACAACTACCGCAGTCTGGTACAAATTGATGTAAAAACGAAGAAGAAGAAAACGCTTATCCGCTATTCGCGTACAGGTGAGTTGGCCTACAACAGCGCCGACCAAACAATATGGGGCGTTCAGCACGACAACGGTTATTCGCGCTTAGTAAAAATACCGCCACCATACAATAAAGTTGTGCCCATGTACTCGGCCGACTTTGGCAAGTCGCTATTCGACTTGGCCATATCGAACAACGGCAAAATGATAAGCTCTTCATTAACCGGAATTAGAGGCGAACAATCACTTATTCTTTTCAATATTGAAGAACTTGAAACCGGAAAAAAACAATTTCGTACGGTTTACGAAATGGAAGACAACACCCTCACCCAATTCAAATTCTCGACAAACGACGAATACCTTATCGGTTCATCGTACTTTACCGGGGTGTCAAATATTTGGCGGATACCGCTCGATGGAAGCGATTTTGAATTACTATCGAACACCGAAACCGGGCTTTTTATGCCCTTGCAGTTTCACCCCGATTCGCTTATTGCGCTTAAATTTCAACGCGATGGCATGTTGCCGGTCACCCTTCAAATTAACCAAATTGACGATGCCAATGCCATTAACTACTTGGGCAACATTGTTGCTGAAAAAAACCCCGAAGTTAAAAAATGGGCCGTGCCCGCGCCACCCAAACTAAATCACGATACCATAACTAGTAGAGAAAGCCAATACCATGTGTTGCGAAAAATGAGGTTGATGAACGCCTACCCCGACATTAGCGGCTTTAAAAACACCGTAGCCTTGGGATATCGCATGAACATTAGCGACCCCTTGTCGTTTAGCAATATCAATATATTTGTAGGAACATCGCCTTGGTCAAATTACAAAAACAAGCAAAAAATACACGCCCAATTCGACTGGAAATATTGGAACTGGCGATTGTTGGCTTCGTACAATAAAACCGATTTTTACGACTTATTTGGTCCCACCAAGCGCAGCAGGACCGGCTATACCATTGGCCTGAACTACGGGCGCAACTACTCCATGCGTAAACCTTTGGTATTTAAATACGATGTTGGGATTTATACTTATGGCGATCTTGAAGTTTTGCCACAATACCAAAACATTGCTACGCCAATCAGAAACTTTCATGCAGCCTCGGCCACTGCAGGCATCGAAAAGTTACGCAAAACACTTGGCGGTGTTATCGACGAAGCCGGTTTTAGCTGGGAAATTGATGCAACCGGCATTTACGCGGGCAAAAGTGTTTATCCTACTATTCAATCGAATCAATCGATAGGCTTTTTGATTCCCGTGATACGCAACACCAGTTTTTGGATTCGCAACAGCATGGGGCAATCGTTTGGAGATAAAAGCTCCAGCATGTCTAACTTCTACTTTGGCGGGTTTCGTAACAACTATGTCGATTGGCAACCTGCTGAGCAATATCGTAATACATTAGCTTTCCCTGGGGCACAAATCGATGAGATAAGTGCGCACAATTATATTAAAACCATGGGCGAATTAAATTTGCGCCCCATAAGGTTGCGTAATGTTGGCACGGGATGGCTTTATCCAACCTATATTAAATCATCAATTTTTTCAACTCATATCATTACCGACTTAAATAAATCGGATATAACCAGAAATATTTTTAATTTTGGAGGTCAAGTCGATGTGCAATTAGTGTTCTTTTCTTACTTAAAAACCACATGGTCGGTTGGCTACGCAGTAATGACTGAAAAAAGCCAGACTCAAAAAGGACAATTGATGCTATCGCTAAAATTACTTGGCAATTAAAAATACTAACAATAAAATAAAGAATACCATGAATCTAATTCGCTCAAAATCAATCCTCTCTATTTTCGTTGCTATGCTTATAGTTTTTTCAGCTTGCAACAATTCTACCAAAACAAAAGTTAAAAAAGGAGAAACTTCCGATGGGAAATCGGCTTACGTCGATACCGAAGTATTCGACATTGTTAAGGTGAAAGACCAAATTGTAGAAATTATCCAAAACTCACCTAACACAGCCGAAATTGCCAAATTGCTAAACGAAGCAGGCGCATCGTATATCGTGGACTTAACCATCCCGCTCGAAGATGCTGAAAAATTCCTCACCACAACCCAAACCAGTCTGGGACTTGGCCTTTATGCCTTCGATTATCAGTATGCCAATGTTTACAACAGGGCCGATATTCTAACCCAAATTGGCCAAATTGAAGCTCAAATGATTGATAAGCTAGGGCTTTCGTCCGAAATAAAAACATCGGAGGAATACATGCAGCGCTTGCGTGAAAATGCCGACGACAAAGACTCCATCAACCTGATGGTTACTCAGGCTATTAATTTTTCACACACACAAATTGCCAACAGCGACCACGTTGATGTTTATGCGCTGGCATTTATTGCAGCCAATGTTGAAGCATTGCATATTTTAACACAATTGACACTTTTTGCCGAAAACAACGAACAATTACTTAGCCTTTTCGGCAAGCAACGCGAAAGGGCATTAAGCGTTTTTGCCTTACTCGAAATCATGTCGGTCGACGAAAGTGTTAGCCCTTATTACGAACAAATGGTTCCCATTATGAAGTACTTAGAAAAAGCCCGCAAGTTAAGCAACAACGAACTTCAAGACATTGCTCCAATGATTGAAAGATTAAGAGAAAGCATGCATTAATTATTATAGAATACAAAATCTGGGTATAACAGTTGTTATACCCAGATTTTTTTTGACCTTAATACCACCTCAAGATCGATTCCCTTAACTTTTGTTACGAGACAAAAAAAACAATCATTTATCACGAAAATAATTATAGGAACAATAAAAGGTAAAAAGAATTTAAAACTAA
>DATERL010000021.1:0-15694 GCA_035271585.1 Prolixibacteraceae bacterium | reverse complement strand
TCTCCTTTATTGGTCTATCGGTATTGGTTTTATAGTTATCAATTATCCCCAGGGTTAATCCCGATGTACATCGGGACGGGCAATTCATCCTGTTTTGAACTGAAATTCTACCCTTTTTTAGTGCGACTGAATGGTTACAATTATTACTGTTTAAAATTTAGATAAAAATGAAACACAACTTAATTGGTGTGATACATAATGTAGGCTTGAGTACAATAAAAAGTAGCATCAATTACGATGCTCCTTTTTATTGAATATATAAAATAAAATGAAAAACAAATTCTTCTTAGCGCACAATTATGCTTTGAACTACAGAATTTTTAGTTGCAGAACTTTTAACCAGATAAACACCTTCTTTTAAGTTAAGATTTTCACCACTAACAAACTTATTATTTGCATATACTAAGCTACCGGCAAGGTTATAAATAGAAACTGAAAGGTTTTTAGCATCTTGCTGGTTTTTAACAAACAATTGGCGATTTGAAACATAAAAGCTATAAGAATCGGCTTTCATTGCATCTTCAACGCCAACTACATCTAAAGTTCTTTTTGAACCCAAGACATATAGAGAGCTAACTTCATCGGACGTAAGTGCAACATCCCAAATAGAGAATAAGTCAACTGTACCTCTCCACATTGGATCTGCGTCATATAAGCTTTTTCCAATAACAAAGTTAGAATTTGATAAACTGGCCAAACTATGCTCTCCCGTTAATTCAACAATATCTCCAACATTTTCACCATCAACATAAACCATCATCATGTTATCTTCATCAATGGTTACCACATAGTGGTACAGTTGTTCGGCTCCCATAGCAGCATTACCTATAGTAATTCCTTGTTCGTTCGCCCATGGTTCTGAATCGCCAATTGACATTTTGGCACAGATTTCATCTTCAAATCGTGATGGTACAAAAAACAAATAATTTGTTCCAACACCACCTGCTTTTCCAAAAGCCCACATCATTAAAGCACGGCCTGAGTTGCTATCAAAACTTGGAGTTGCCCAAGCTTCAATAGTAATGGCAGAATATTGGTTAATGGCAATATCTTCGCCAACAAAGGAAAGATATCCTCCATCACCTTCTACGTCATTATCTGTAAAATCTATAGCTCCTTCGGAATAGTATACAGGACCATTCTCCTCACCATCAACACCACCAACTAAATCGGTAGCAAGTTCATTTTCAAAATCATAAAAGTGAGTAATATGGCCATAATCAAGCTGAGCCTGCACCTTAAGACCAAAAACAACCAGGACCAAACTTAAAAAACAGGTAAAAAGTAAATGTTTTTTCATAATTATTAGATTTTAGTTAATAATGCTAATCATTAAAATATCTAAATTGAATCTTTCACCAAATTACGGAGAACATCACATTTACATTTCTGATTTCAGATAATCTATATCCAGTTTTAGATACAAAAAGGCGTTTTTTATCAAAAAATTTAAAATTCTAAGATATCTTGAGATTTTTCATTCATAATGAAAAAATTTGCACTCAGTAATTAGATTGAAATTAAGTATTCAAATCGCTATCTCTCCTTAACAAAATTCAATCAAATGATTATCAGTCAGGAGGCTCAATATTATAAATATGGTTTATTTTGAATGTAAATAATGCCTAATACAAATGCCATTAAAACCATTTGCTATGAACTGATTCTTATTTATCATCGAAATAAAACTAACAAAACTGTAAATGAAAAAACCGACAAAATTTTTCACATGCCGTCAGGTTCTTATTGTTTTTTATCATTGTTGTACGATAAAAGTTAGAGATTGCTTCAGATAATGTAAAATCAGAGTCATTATCAGTATTTACTTTCATATAAACAAAAGCAAAATCCTGAATGTTTTATACGAATTCTTACCCCAAAGCTCGATCTTATCCTGTTCTTGTGGGCGTACACCTGCTTCCATATTCGATTGTCCAAAACAGAGGTAAACAAAAAATTTAGGATTAGGGTTTCTTGTTCTTCTGAGCAAAAGTACCTACCGAAGTGAAAAACATTATGATTGCGAGAATTAACCCAAGTTTCGTTTTCATAATCACCTCTCATAATTATTCTCAAGTTGTACTCTGTTTGTAATAAAAATAATATGGTTTTATTATCATTCCTATTTGCATTTGACGAGTTTAAATGAAAAACGCAAGGGAAACATAAAATGAAACCCTTGCGTCAACATATTTTGAGCGCTTTAACCAGTTATGGTATTAATTAGCCTTATCGTAAACCAATTTTTGTTGCATATCGCCATTGGGCGTTGTACGATTAACATTGAGCGTTAATGTTGATCCATCTTCACTTAAACTCCAAGCTTCAGAAGATTTAATCTCCATCTTTTGGCCATTGCGCTCGAATGTCATTGCTGTTCTGATTGTAAGAGTTTTACCGTCAGCAGACCATGTGGCTACTGATTTGCTTACATTGTTCATAAAGCCTTCATTTTCGCATTCTTTACCATCGAGTGTGTATTTAGAATTTTGAACACGCTCCTCACCATTAAATCCAGTGCTTTTACTCACTGTATTTAAGGTATTGGCAGTCTGAGTGACTACAATTTGGCTTGCAGCACGCATACGCCCTTCACCAGCATTACTTTTGCCTTCGTTAAACTTAAAAGTTCCTGAAAAATTTGTATTCTGTCCGAAGCTACTTGCTGAAATCATTATAAAAGCACAAACGGCCAATAACAGAGAAAAAGACTTTTTAATTGTAGATGATTTTGTTTTCATATCAATTTATAATTAGTTAGTAAAAATTTGAATGGTATATTGTTGATATATATTAAGTGTCATTTCCTGAAATTACAGGAGCATAAGTTAAATATTTTGCAAATAGAAAGCTAAAAAAATGTGACAACCTTTCATGTTATAAATATTAATAAAAAAACTCTTCTAGAATAAGATTTAATCTGTAATATTTGAGAGTCGTTTATATAATGTCGTATCGAACTCCTCCAAACCTGTAATGCCATAAAGATGGTTCGCTGAAACCCATGGCAACCAGAACCGGTGTCCACCCACTCCTCGGCCTGACCCGCCAGGTCCCAATCTAAAATTTTCCTGTTGCCATCCGAAGCCTCTCATATCGTATTGCCGACCTGGAAGGGCAACCATCGATTTGGTATCGTGCAGAAGTAGTCTTGCAACTTCAAGGTAATGTTCATCATGCGTATATTTGTATAGTTTTGCGTAAGAGGGCACTGCCCAATCGAGGTATTCATCAGTTCCACCAGGCGTCCGGGCTGTTATTCCCTGAAGTCCAATGGTGGATACGCCTTTTTTCCAGTGAAGTTTTGAATCAACAGCATCAACCGGCATAGGCAGGTTCCATATCCATATCCAGCTCTCAGTAAAATTTGCTGCCGCTTGGGCACGTTCAAGCCATTTCGGTTCCTTGGTTGCTTCATATAAACTTAGGAAGGCTTCCATACTTAACATTCCCGCTTCCTTATCGGTAATATTCGGATTGTCGCTTGCGCCACCGATATAAAGCCCTCTTTCTCCCCAGTTTACCCAAATATATTCTGCAGCACGAATGGCAGATTGTAAGTATTTCTGATTGCCAGTTTCTTCTGTTAGTAATACCAACAAAGGCACAGGACTGTAACTTGTGGTTCCTGTTGCCTCAACCACTTCGTCGGTTCCAGATTTCCAACGCCTTGGAAAAGAACCATCTTCTCGTTGTTGAAGCAAAAGCCAATCGGTGTAATTCTTCACCCAACTGAACCATTCAGGATGTTCGTTCCCCATTTTCTTTTCACGTTGATATGCTCTGACAAGAACGCGCATATCTTCAACAGCATTTCGCAGCCATGGAGCAAGCCAAACATGATCTACCCAGGGTTTTCCGGTGGCCAAATCGTATCCAGTTGCTTGCAATGGAACCTTATCCAAAGCGTGAATCATAGATGAAATGATGCCAAGTCCGGTTTTCCGCATTTTCTGACCTCGTTCTGTTTTATCTCGGTCCCCTTCACGTAACAACTGATCGGCACATTCAATATTTTTACTTACAAAACCCATTCCCGTCATGTTTGCGTTCCACTGCGGACAGCAAGTATCAAAAGTAGCCACTGCAAAAGGAATACCTGTGCGACCATTTATGGTGTTGGCTTGGGAGAGCAAATGATCGGTTAAAACGCGGCGCATCTGTTCAACATCAATGGTTGTGATTGGAGGGTTTAGCGTGTTCCATGCCCATCTCCATGAATTTTGGGTTACATCACGAAACGACTCATTTTGACCAAACCGAAATCTTACTTCATATTGATGGCTGACTCCCTCGTTAATTGGATGGTAACGGCGAAACCATTGTGGCTCGACCTGAGACGAATCACGTGAGAAAATACTTGATTTTCCAGGGAAAATAAATCCAAATTCAATGGGTTTTTCATTCTCCTGCCAAGCACCCAGAGCACCAAACTGAAACAGTGAATCTATCATCACTGCTTTCAAAAGTTTTGTTTCTTCTACAGTCGATTGCCCATTTGGTGAAGGATCCAACACTGCTACGGAATAGCCGTTATTAAAGGACAGCGCGAATAAGGGAGCCGGTAAAATATCTTCCCTCATAATAAATCGCCGGGCTTTATAATTAAGTGTACCCCCAGGAGAACGATCACCATCGAAAGTTGGATCACCATAAATAGCCCCAGGAGCAAGGTAGTTCACATCAGTCCAAGCGCTAGAAGAATCAACTGCGAATACAACTGAGGAGCTGAATCCGTCTGGAGCATCCCCTTCAACAACCACCTCTCTTTTTACTGAAACAACATCTCCTGTCAGACTCCAATAATCGTTTACTCGAAAAACGACCTTTTCGCCGTAAGCTATTTCTGCCTGAGCCTCGATACCGGAATCGGATTTTTTTACCTTTTGATATCCAACAGAAAGTTCAATAACATCCTTATCGGTTCGAAATATTTCGAGTCTCGCTGGTTTCATCTGTAAAATACGAGGGGCTTCAGTTCCCGACGTTTCAATACCCCATTCTCCTTCAGACGTGTTAACGAAAGAAACCGTTACTCCGGTTTGTAAACGACCCAATTCAACCTTTTTATTTTGTTGAGAGCATGCTGCCAATAATATCAGGAATGCCCCAAGAATCAAGTATTTTCTAAACATTTTAATTTCATATTTTTATTAACTCAACTTAAGAGTCGAACTCTATTTACCATTTTACTTATCCAACACCAGTCACGTCCATGGCGAGGCTGGTGTTGTAATTATTTTGATGCTTTCACTCTTAAAATTGTAAAAGAGTAAGGCGCAAATTCGTAATCAAATTTCTTTCCAAAACCTTGAAAATCGGAATCGACTGGATGTATCTTTTTAGGTTCTTCAAATGAGTTTTCTGCATTTGGATTATCGGCTGACAAAGTAACAACCTTACCAGTTTTTACCACATCTGATACTCCTTCTAAGGCAATATTCATTTTAAAAATTGTACTATCGGCATTTACCACTTTGACGATAACTTCACCCACTTCATCATCGTAACCGGCTGCGTAGAATTGCAAAGCAGCTGTTGTATTTTCGTAAGCAATAATAAACTCATCATCAATAAACAGCTCTGCTTTGGTGTTTTGCACAATAACTTTTACGTTATACCATTTCTCCAATTCCAGTGTCTGTTTAACCGAGCCACCCAGTTGACTTGATGGACTTCCATTGAGAACATTCTGAACGGCTGTAATGGTGTTATTCCAACCTCCAACATTAAATCCAAAGCCTTCACGATTATTTTTATTACTACTAAAATAAACAAAGAAGCCTTCTTTACCATCCATTTTCCGAGCCTTGAATTCTAAGGTAAATTGATTCCCTAAGAGTCCACTAAAAATTCTTCGTGTGGCCTGATCCATGGATGTTTGCGACAAAACACCATCGATCACGTGCCATTCGCCCCGTTGGGTTGCCACGCTATCTGGATTTATTTCAATGACTTTACCATTCTGTGTTACTTTTATGTCTTTAAACTCTGCATGGGTTTCCCATGTTCCAAAACCCACTGCTCCTGCTGGAATGGGTGCTGGTTTTGCTACTGCCATGGTCTTATCTAATGCCACATTATATGTTGGCATATTTTCGGCTGACATTTTCTGAACGTAATACGAACTGCGCCCCATTACCTGATCAGAATTAAGCCAAATAAGGTTCACTGGCCAACACTGGTTATTGCAGTTTTCCAACAATGGAGCATAAGATGTCATGGTTATCAAATCGCCATTACGTTCCATTCCTGTAATAAATGCAGCTTCAGAAAGTGCCGCTAACATATTTCCATTTCCCACACCACTATTCACTGCATATTCGCCCACATATACTTTATATTTTCCACGTTCAACCTTATCAAACAGCGTAGTTGCACCAAAGAAGAAATCGGGAGCAACATAATAATGTGGGTCAACCATATCGGTTTGTTTAATTTTTCCTGTGCCGTTTATTCCATGGTTTGAAATCAAAACCAATTGTGGATATTTTTCTTTGATGGCGGAATAGAATATATCAAAACGCTCATCATAAACTTCTCCATGGTTTTCGTTGCCAATTTCCACATATTTTAATGGAAATGTTTGAGGATGTCCAGCTGCAGCACGTATAGCACCCCACTCTGTTGAAACATCACCAAGTGCATACTCAATGGCATCAAGGCAGTCATCGAGATAATAGTCTATTTCTTCATTGGAACAAACGTCACCCATGCGATATTGACAACCTAATCCAACATTGCACACAAACATACCTTCTGCTTTAATGTCTTCACAATACTGCAAAAACTCGTAGTAGCCAAATCCATAAGTGTTATTATAACCCCAAAGGCTATATTCCCCCGGACGTGCAGCTGGATCACCCAATGTTTTTTTCCACTCAAATCGATTTTCGAGCGAAATGCCTTCCACCACACAACCGCCTGGCCAACGCATAAAAGCGGGCTTCAAACCAACAAGAATTTCAGCCACATCTTTGCGCAGACCGTTCGGACGGTTATTGAATGTTTTTTCAGGAAAAAGTGACACGTAATCGAAGGAAATAGTGCCAGTAGAGTTGAGTTCCAACGCCAATTTCGCCTTTGAATCTTTGGCCGATGAAACGAGGTCTTTTGAAATATCGTTCCATTGATTGGCTTTCAATTCGCCTAAATCGACAGAAGCCAGCAAATCTCCTTTTTCGGAAATCAGTTTAGCAATTATTGTTCCTTTGTAGTTCGCCGATGGTCGAACAATGGTGCGCAAATGATAGGTGTCACCCTGTAAAAGGCCTATTCCCCAAAAGCCAGAATTAATTAACTGAACCGGATTCGATATATTTTTAACGGTAACTTTTAAGCTGGTTGGCGCTGTTTTGAAGGCCGGGTTTTCCTTTGTAAGCTTCATTTCGGCAACCGAAGTCTTAACATTCAGAGACCATCCTGGAACTGGATCTGTTGTCCATTTGAAGGTTTGAGATGAGACACGGTGGGTCAGGTGATTTTCAACCTGATTTGGAATTAATTTGTCACCTTCCGCCTTATATCCTTTAGGCATTTCCAATTCTTCGAAACTACGGTTCTTCAACAGTTCAGCATACAAACCACCATCGCCTGCGCTGTTTATCTCTTCAAAAAATATCCCATACATTGAAGGGGCAAGGGCTGCGCCTTTTTCGTCCACATTTATTGTTATTTTTTCGTTGAAAGTATTGGTGCTACACGCACTTAATGCTGCCAGAGCAATTATAAAATTCAATATTCTCTTCATCTTTTCCATTGCTTTTTTTTTAATTCTGATTACAGTAAGGGACATAACAGAAGCAGTGCATTCAAACGATTTTCCTTGCTAAACAGGAGTTCCTATATTCTTCTGAAATTTTTAATATTTTTCTTTCTGGTTTATACCATTTCACTTCATCTTCATAATTCTTAATGCAATATAAGGTTTTGAAGGCAATTCAATTAAACTTCGTCCCGTAAATTTCTTTTCAATCGGTGTAATGGTCATATCCCAAGTGTCTATAATTTCGACCTTATAAAATAAGTTTTTGGGAAGATCAATTACAACACTTCTTGGCTGAGCATCATTCAAATAGCCCAAATAATATTCTTGATCGATGCCAACACAAGAAAAAGGCATCCATGTAAATAAAGGAATTGGCTTCAAATAGGGAGGCGCCGCTTCAATAATTGTACGAAGAAACTTAATTCTTTCAGGACTTTCCCCTTTTAAATCGCCACCTTTCGACCACCATAAAACGTCGGACGATACTTCGGGTAGTTGAATGGGATTTTCGGTAACATAGGTTTCGCCATGACCGACATATCCTCCGTTTGTAAATCCCCGCCAGAATTTCTCAGTCATCGATTTTGCCGTTAAATTGCCCCACGACCAAGGAATATTTCCTTCGTATCGGCATTCATCAAAAACAACAGGCTTTTTATACTTTCTGCGGTATTCTTTTGCTTTGTAAGTGTCTTCGCCTTGAATGCTCGCATGGGTGATGAATGGATTGGTATGGTCGTAAAATTTAACTCCATTATGAATGCCTAACAGGTGATGAAACTTGTCTTTTTTAGCAAACTGTTCAACATAGTAATTCCAATCATCCATTTTCTTCTCCTCCATAAAATCCCACTCATTGGCCATACTCCACCAAACGTTTTTGTAAGCCGCAAACCGCGCAATGATGTATTCGATATACAAATCTTCTGTAGCCCTGTCCAGTTTGCTGAAACCCCATCTGTCGTAAGGATGAAATACAATCAAATCGGCCTGAATGCCTAAGGAATCGAGTTGCTTTATCCTTTTTTCAATATTTCTGAAGAATGCTGGATTTAAACGGCTATAATCCCAATTTTTTGCTGGTGTTCCTTCAAAAGGATAAAATTTAGGTTCATTGTGGTTCCAGTCATAACTTTTTGGGAAGATGCACATCCGCATTTTATTAAAATAACCTTTGGACAATGTTTTGATGGTTACATTGGCCAAGCTGTCCCCTTGATGAACCCAACCATAACAAGTAGTTCCAAATGAGTTGTGTGGGGTTTCATCGGCATAAGCAAGATAAAAAGTATCTTTTACAACTACCGGTCCGTGGTTATCCATTTGGGCAGAAGTACATTCAAAACTTCCCTTTTTTTTATTTAATTGTTTGACATTGCTTTTAGCCAGATAATTCCATTTCCCCTCCTTCGTGGGCATAAACCGAATCTTATAGATGCCTTCGCCATCATAAAAACCAGAAACAGAGACGGTGTCATTTCTGTTAATAAACTGGGCTGATAATTTTACCTCTTTAAATGGATTGCCCTGGGCTGGCCCTTTAAGAGCCAGCTCAAAGATTTTCCATTTCTCAATCTGTACTTGTGCATGCAATGAAAAGCTGCATGAAATAAGGACTATTAGTAAAATTATTTTGGATCTCATGATTATTTTTTCAAAGGAATCAGTCAATATTCTTTTTCTCAACTGTCCAAATAGGCGAGGTAGAAAGCCCACATGGATTGCCAGTAAACATTTTGGCGGCTTCTTTATCGCCTTTCAATTGCCATTTGTACCAAGCCGTAGCCACTTTTGCAAATTCCCCACCGTGTGGTTGGCTGTATGTTCCACCGTGCCCTACATCCATATTGGCCACGAATACCGGAACATGGTTGATATTTTTAAAGTCATCCATTCCATTGTTGTAAGCAATATCTTTTTCACCCCCAAGTAAATAGAGTGTTGGTGTGTGCAATTTTGCCAAATGATCTTTAGTCAAACCAGGCATTCCGGGCATTCCGCCTCCTTGATTGATAAATATGCCGCTATTACAAACCACGGTAGTAGTAATACGAGAATCGGGAGCTGTTTCGAGCGTTTGCAAACCACCGCATGACATGCCACTTACTGCAATTTTGGTAATGTCTATTTTGTTGTAATACTGACTGGCCTTGTCGCTGTTTTGTGCAATGGCCCAGTTAATGGCATCGATAAGTTGCGATGATGTTGAACGGCCACTGCCATGCTCACCTTCCTGAGGCATAGGGCCAATGGCGATTACCAGAAAACCGTGTGATGCCACTTCGGACAAGAAGTTGATGTGCTCCCAAGGTGAATTGGCGCAAGCTCCGTTACCCCAGGCAATAATCGGCAGTTTATTCTTTTTTCCAAAAACACTAAGATCTTTCGGCCTAAAAATGGTATGGGTTACCAAAGTGCTGTCTGTAACCATTAAGGCACTGTAAGTACCCGTTCCTCCATCTTCTACTGTCCTTGAATTTGTTTCAGTTTGCGCGGATACTTGCCCACTGTTTAGGGCAATAAGCAACAGACCAACTGCTGCATAAGATAAAATTTTTCTGAGCTTGTTCATTATTTTTCTTTATAGTAAGTTAGGTATTTGTAATTTTTTACTTTTGACAAACTTTCTGTTCAAAATACGATTACTCGGATCATTAATAATCCATTAGTTTGTATTATTAGCTTAATTCGAAAGTCTCAATTATTTAGCCCATTCCTCTCCTTCAGGTGTCCGTCGCCATTCGAAATACTTATCCAAAGTCTCTAACGATTCTGCACTTGGAACTGAACCCATATGAGGTGTTGGTCCAAGATACATCACTGTTGGATTAGATTTGCTAAAGGCTGTCCATTCTGCAACGCCTTCACCATTTGGATCTCCGTTTTTTGCAAAATTAGTCCAGTAAGTTCCTATTGTTTCAGATAGTTCAAAATCGGATGGCGTGGTTTGTGGATTTGAAGAATCAAGATTCATAAAAACATAGCCAACGTCCTGTCCATGTGGCGAGCCATATCCGAAACGAGGTGAATCTTCGGGATAATCTGGATGTTGATCGAAATAATAATAGAAAACTTTTGATTTTCCGGTTTCTGCTTGCAGGTTTGCCCAAGCCCATGTTTGCCAGCCGAATGCGGCATCGCGCATTAAATCGCGTGCAGTTTTTGGAACTGTATTTCCTGAAACAGGATATGCCTTTAATAAATCGTCGGCAAATTGACCATAGCGTACTTTCACACCGGCTATAAACTCTTCAGCCGATTTCTCTCTTGAAAAACTAGCACCTTCATCTGAATTGTAACCAATTAAAATTGGCGTGTCGTTGTATTTTCCGTCCTCGTACAATTTATGCTGATCATCGGGGATTACATAGCCATCTGTAATTGGCCATCCTCCGCCCATTCCCATACCTAAGGGAAGTTTATCGGCAGAGATATTACGTAATTCAGCAATTGACGAAACGCCTAATTTTTGAACATAATCTTCGCCATCGGCTTCAGCTTGCTTCAGGGTTTTCATGTTTTCACCTGGGTAAGTTGTAGAGCGAGTTGGACCAAACGAACCACCACTTTGTGAGATGGCTCCTTGAAAAAGACCTTTGGCCAATGGCGATGCACTCAACATACTCACCGAAATTCCACCTGCCGATTCGCCGAAAATGGTTACTTTATCAGGATCGCCGCCAAATGCTGCAATATTTTTTTTAATCCATTCTAGTCCTGCAATCTGGTCGAGCAAACCATAATTTCCAGAGACATGGTTTGGGTTCTCTGCACTGAGTTCGGGATGTGCAAGGAAACCCAGTTGACCAACCCTATAGGCAATACTTACCAGTACAACTCCTTTTTTTGCAAGGTTGGTACCATCGTAACCTGATTCGGCTGTTGAACCGAAACTAAAGCCACCACCATAAATCCAAACCAGCACAGGAATTTTATCTTCTGCTGATTTTGCGGGTGTCCATACATTCAGATACAAGCAGTCTTCACTTTTTCCTGATGGCGGATTGCCTCCCTGAAAAGCAGCGGGGGCATAGGCTGTTGCGTCTTTAATACCTTTCCATTTTTCGGCAGGCTGAGGTGCTTTCCATCTCAAGTCGCCCAGCGGAGGTGCAGCAAAGGGAATTCCCTTAAAAACCCTTAATTCATCTTCAATTGTACCTTGTACAATTCCTTGTTCAACTTTTACCTGTTCTGGCGAAAGTGTAGAACAAGCATTCAGCATGAATATGACTGATATCCCAATTAAATAGATTATTTTTTTCATTATTTGTATAGATTTATTTTTTCCATAAATTCGGCAAAAATCTGTAATAAAGCAAGTGACGCCAAGTTGCCCAATCATGACCCCCATGCCCGCCAACGTAATATTCGTGTTCAATTTTATGATTATCAAGGGCTTTATGCAAAGCCAAGCAGCGATCTCCCATAAAACCATTTGCTTCCTCCGTTCCTTGGCCTACAAAAAGGTAATCAACTTTTTTGTTTACGTCGGAATCGTTCAGGAAGGATGCAATGGAAGTTTCAGCATCTGTATCACCCGCACTTAATACCCCAAATGAAGCAAATAAGTCGAGCGACCTAAACCCAACAAATAGGGTATGTCGTCCTCCCATTGATAACCCAGATAATGCACGTCCTTTGGGAGTCTTAATAGTGCTGTAACTTTGATCAATTAAGGGAATAACATGATTCCTTAATTCCTTTTCAAAAATATCGAAAGTAAGTTCTGCATGTTTCGGGTTGTTGCGATGAATAATCTGGTTGTTTGGTATTGCAATAATCATGGGGACAGACTTGCCTTCAGCGAGCAAATTATCCATAATAAGATTTACACGTCCATCGTAAACCCAGTTGGATGGTAACTCTCCGCTACCGCCAACAAGATAAAGAACGGGATACTTTTTCTTTGAATCGTATCCCGGAGGAGTATAAACGTACATTTCACGCTCGCCATTTGTTACATCGGAATGATAAATGTGTCTGGTTACATTTCCATGGGGCACATTACGCGCATCGTAATACGCAGGGCCATCGCCGTGTACAATCAACTCGCTATATGGAGGCATGGCAGTAAAAGCGGCTATTGTATTGCTCGGATCACATATCTGAACACCATCAACAACAAAATGATAAGCATACATATCGGGTTTAAATGGCCCTGTGGTCAATGTCCATATTCCTTCATCGCCTTTGGTAAATAAAAGTGGCTCACGACCTCTTCCAAGAGCTGTTAATATAGTACCATCGGTAATTTTCACTTCCTGGGCCTTTGGTGCCTTTAATCGAAAAGTAACTGTTTGGTCGTCGTGTACTTCCGGAGAATTTAAAGGAGCGCTAAAAGGAATAAGTCCTTCCGTGTTCTTCTGCGGATTATAATCGAGATTGACATTTGCCTGTTGCGACATGCAGATTGATGGAATCATTAGCAACATGAAGCAAGCCATTAATATTTTATTTTTTAAACTCATAACAAATTAACTAGAAGTAATTTACATTATTTTCTAAAAAGCAATTGCGTGTATTGATGCAAATCTCGTCGCCAAGTGAGCCATTCATGAGCCGTTTCAGGCGATTCGTAATACACATATTTAATACCCTGCTTTTCTAACATCTTACGAAATGCTCCAACTGAACCGGGAAAAGGTTCGGGTTCTTTGGTTCCTAATCCCAACCAAAAAACTTTAACTTGTTTGTTGAATGCTGCCCCATCTTTGAATTTTCCATCAAGGAATGTGGCTGGATCAATTTCTGCGGTACTCGGATAATTCGATGTGCCACTAAAACCGCCATAACTCGCAAACTTATCAAGATGGTTCATGATAATCCGCATCGTTTGATTGGCACCCATCGACAAGCCGGCAATTGCTCGGTGGTCGCGGTCGGCAATGGTGCGAAATTGAGTATCAATCATGGGTATGATTTCTTGGATCATCACTTCTTCGAATACTGAAACGGGGAATGCATTTTTATGGGTAGTATTATCCTGTGGCTTATAGGCATAGCCATTGTCCATCACAATAATCATTGGAACAGCTTGTTTGGCAGCAATCAAATTGTCGAGAATCAAATTCGCTTTTCCCTGAGAAGGCCACCCTGTTTCATCTTCAAAACTTCCATGTTGAAGGTAAAGCACTGGATAACGGGTTTTGGAATTCTGCTCATAACCAGCAGGCGTATATACAAAGCAACGTCTGAATGAATTGGTGATTTTCGAGAAATAGGTATTTTCACTCACCAATCCGTGTGGGACATCTTTTAAAGCATAGAAATCTTCATCTTTAGCTGGGATTTCAATGCCGCTTCCCCAACGGCCTGCACCATAAAAGTATTTAGATCCTGGATCAGGAACCGAAGCTCCATCGATATTCAGTTGATAATAGTGAAAACCTTCGTCCTGAGGAGCTGATTCGCCTGTCCAAACGCCTTTATCATCTTTTTTCATGTCATACTTAACACCGCCAATGTCAAGTTGAACTTTATTGGCATCAGTTGCTGAGATGCTTGTACGCACGCGGCCTTCGGAATTAACCTGAGGATATTGCTTGCCCAATTGGTTCACTGACGATGGTTTGAAATCCTCTTTTACCTGAGCAAAACCAGCCATGCTAAAAAGAATGATTGCAAAAACAATGATTAAAGATCGAATATTCATAAGTGATGTTATTATTTGTTATATAAATATTAAAAGAAAATTCATTTTATCTTCGAAATCAGGCATTTATATAATAGACATGGCACTCTAAAAAGCCAGAGGGTTTATAGAAAACATCTGGTGTAAAAACATTCGCCCCCATCGGGGTCGAACATATTATCTGCCTCCAATTTTCTATAAACATTTGATGTTTCTAACATCTGACAATATTTATTATACGCCTAAATTCTATTAATCTTTAAATAAAAGCGGAGCCAATTCCTTCAGGCTACGACGCCATGTTTGGAACTCATGAGCCGTATTTTCAGAAACATAAGAAACGGCATTAAAGCCAGCAGCCTTAAGGTCTTCAATTGATTTTATAACTCCATCAGGTCTTTCTTTGCTTCCACAGCTTGTAAAAATAAGCTTCACCTTCGATTTATCTTTGATTTCCTCAGCTTTATAAGTGCCACCGCTCAAAAGAGCATAATGAGAAAACACCTCAGGCTTATTGAGTGTAATTGTATGGGTTTCCATTCCACCCATTGATAGACCTGCCATGGCACGGTGAGGTTGGTCGGCTAATGTGCGAAAGTTGGTATCTACATAAGGAATCAGTTCATCTACAAGTACCGTTTGAAACGGATTAATATCGAAATTTCTAAGTCCACCAAATTTGATTTCGTTGGTCATTCCATAGGTCATCACAATGATAAAGGGCTTGATTTTACCTTCGGCAATCAGGTTATCCATGATTAAATTTGCATGTCCTTGATTACTCCAAGCTGTTTCATCCTCGCCCCAGCCATGTTGAAGATAAAGAACGGGGTAACGGGTTTTGCCGTCTTTTCCGTAGCTAGGAGGCGTATAGACAAAGGCTCTGCGCGAGGTGCCCGTGCTTTTCGATGGGAAAAGAATTTGCTGAACATTTCCGTGAGGAACATCTTTCAATGCATAAAAATCCTGATCGTGAGCTGGTATTTCGATGCCACTTTCCCAACGGGTAGAACCATAGTAATTCATTGCTCCTGGATCGTTAAAAACTCCGCCATCAATGGTAAGATGGTAATAATGAAATCCTTCATCCATAGGTCCTGCAGTAGTACCCATCCATGAGCCATCGTCTGCTTTTACAAGTGGAGTTCCTCCTTTAGCGCCACCAAGTCCAAGACTCACAACAACACTTTGGGCTTGTGGTGCCTCTATTTTAAATCGAGCATAACCCTGTGAATTTACCTGCGGATATTCTTTTCCCGGCTGGTTTAAGGTTGAAGCTTTGAAATCTTCGATAA
>DATERL010000020.1:0-17832 GCA_035271585.1 Prolixibacteraceae bacterium | reverse complement strand
CTGTAGGCCACCACCTTAACAGGCTCGCCCTCGCGTCCTTCCCAATTCCAGTGAGGGAACAAATGCAACACCGGTTCGCTACCCCACCAAGCCTTCAAATAGTTCACATTATCTTTCGGAAATCCGCACACATCGTACATTCCAAAGTAAGAATGAACCGAAGGCCAACCATAAGGAGTAGGTTCGCCCCGATAATCGAAACCAGTCCAAATGAACAAACCGGCCAAATAATCACGGGCAGCGTAAAACTTCCAAGTGTATTCAATGGTTTTAAAATGTCCGTTTTGCGCACTACGATCGTAGGCAGCAATGTGGTGATTTTCGGGATCGTCGAAATAAATTCCGCGGGTAGTATTGGTTGAGCCTTCTTCGGTACCCGCCGATGGTTTATTGGGGAATAAGGCATGATAAGCATCGTGATTACCATTGCCTATGTAGTTAAAACCCATTACTTCAATGTGTTTCGACACGCCGTTGCCCCACCCGCCACTACTGGCCGCATTTTTGGGACGAGTTGGGTCGAGTTTGTTGGCATAAGCCTGCAAATATTGAATAATGCGTTCGCCGGTAATATTTCCTTCAATGCCCCACTCTTCGTTACCCATGGACCAAAGTATGATTGAGGGGTGATTGCGATCGCGTTTAATCAGGCGTTCTAAATAATCTTTCTGAAATGGTGCAGGCGCCATCAAACGGTTTTCATCGATAACCACCATACCCAGACGATCGCAAGCCTCTAACAATTCAGGTGTTGGCGGATTGTGCGAAGTACGATAGGCATTAGCACCCATTTCTTTTAATTTTGAAATACGAAAATATTGAAGTTCATCGGGCATGGCTGTTCCGACTCCGGCATGATCCTGATGGTTATTGGTTCCCTTCAGTTTTACTTGTTTTCCATTCAGAAAAAACCCTTTTTCGGCATCCCATTTTATGCTGCGTATTCCTGTTGTAGTGTAATAAACATCAACCACTTTACCATTAATTGACACCATGGTTTTCACCTTGTATAAGTAAGGATCTTCAATTGACCAAAGGTGTGGATTCTTAACTTCGAGCTGTTGTTTTGCCGTTGTATTTCCCAGAACACTAGCCCATCCATCTTCAAGTGTTGATTCGGCAAGCATTCGCCCTTCGGCATCAAGCAACTGGTGTTGAACGGCAAATGCACTGGCCGTTAAAGCATCGTTCACTATTTCAGTTTCAACTGTTACAATAGCCCCCCTTTCATTCACTTCGGAATATACAAAGGTGCCATTGAGGCCAACATGCAGCGGATTAGTTTTGGTTAGCCAAACATGGCGATAAATGCCGGCGCCTTCGTAAAACCAGCCCTCTTCGTAAGTTGCATCAACCCTAACCGAGATAATGTTTTGGCCTCCGTAATTCAGAAACTCAGTAATATCGTATGTAAAGCTGTTATAACCACTGGCTTCGTTGCCCAGGTAATGCCCATTAATCCAAACCTTCGAATCGCGGTGCACCCCATCAAAAGTAAGCGCAACACGACGGCCTAAATCGCTTTCAGGTATTTCGAATGTTTTGCGATACCAACCCACACTCACATCGGGAAAATCGCGCCCAATAGCTTTGTAGCCGTGACTGTGGCTTCCCTTTTCATCAAAAGCTTGCTCCACAGCAAAATCGTGCGGCAAATCGAGTTGTCGCCAGGCACGGTCGTCGAAACTTGCAGCAGCAGCGCCATCGCCATAACCTGCTTTAGCAAAGTAGGAAAAATAGCCGGTTCCATGATTAAAATCTTTTTCAGCATTGTAGGGATGACCATAAGCGAACTTCCAATTAAAATCCATTAACAGCCGTTCCCTTAATTGATTGTTAGCTTGGGTGAAAATTGAAAACAGGAGCATTCCTGCCAAAAAAACCGAATATCTCATATCGTTAAGTTAATTTGTGTGTTAATAAACCTGTTGCAATATATAAAATGTACGCTGAAGACAGTTAACGCGGAAACATTCGATACCGTAATTCGATACATTCATCGCCATTTTCTTATAATCGCTTAATTAATCTTCGGCCAACGAGTGAGAATAAACACTTTTGCGCTTATAATGTCATTTTTTAGATAATGACAAAAAAAACATTGGAAATATGATTAAAAAGTAATAATATTTGATTTTTTTTGTATTGACAAATCTAAATTCAAAAAAATGAGACTACTTATTCAGCCCAACTACGAAAAAGTTTCAACTTGGACCGCCAATTACATTGCGAACAAAATCAACACTCATGTAAACGATAAGCCCTTCGTGCTAGGGCTTCCAACCGGTTCAACACCAATTGGCACCTATAAAGCTTTAATTGCATTGCATAACAAAGGAATATTGTCCTTCAGCAATGTGGTCACCTTCAACATGGATGAATATATTGGAATTGACCAATCGCACCCCGAAAGCTATCACTCTTACATGTGGAACAATTTTTTTAAGCACATCGACATTAAAAAAGAACAGGTAAATATGCTCAATGGCAATGCCCCCGATTTAAACGAAGAGTGCAAACGCTATGAAGAAAAAATTAAGCAATACGGCGGCATCGACCTGTTTCTGGGTGGCATAGGAGCTGACGGCCATATTGCTTTTAATGAACCGGGGTCGTCGTTGCAATCGCGCACCAGGATCAAAACCCTAACACTAGACAGCATTATTGCCAACTCGCGCTTTTTCGAAAACGACACATCGAAAGTACCCACTACTGCGCTCACCGTTGGCGTAGCAACTGTTATGGATGCCAACGAAGTATTGATTATTGTTAACGGGCACAACAAAGCACGCGCACTTCGGCACGGTGTTGAAAAAGACATAAACCATATGTGGACCATCAGCGCATTGCAAATGCACCCAAAAGGAATTATTGTGTGCGACGAAGCCGCCTGTGACGAGCTAAAGGTGAGCACCTATCGCTATTTTAAAGATATTGAGCAGGATAATATTTTATAAAAGGATGAGATCAACAGTAATTGCGTTTTCGTCAAACGGAATGGGTACTGCCCCACAAGAATTGGCAATAACTTTAATAACAAATTACCTAAAACTACTCAGCGAGGAAGAAAAAGTACCCCAAACACTAATATTTTATGCCGATGGGGTAAAGTTGGTTTGCACAGGTTCTCCGGTACTCGATTATCTTAAAATCATTCAGCAGAAAGGATCAAACCTAATTATTTGTAAAACCTGCCTTAATTTTTTTGAATTAAATGATCAGCAAGTTGTTGGACAAGTAGGTACCATGGCCGATATCCTTACGTTCCAACTCGAAGCAAAAAAGGTAATCTCGTTGTAAAAGGGCTTTATTTCGGATAAGCTATTTTCACCCAAGTTGGTGATCTATCCAAGAAATAGAAAATATCAGCAATAAATTTGCTTGTATTTTCAAAAGTTGACTAAAACATCAAATACCAGTTTGCAACCAATAATAACCCAAAACATACCAAAAAGGGCTTCCATTTGGAAGCCCCAGTTTGTAAGTTGCCTTACGAAAAAAACTCAATGTTTATCTAATGAATGTGTCCATGATGTTCGTCTGTTTTCACCGCTTGATTTGGTGATGCTTCTTTTTTCACTTCTGCTTTATAACCTAATGTTTTAAAAGCGTCAATCAACTTGTCAACCGAAGTTTTATCGTCTCTGAAAGTCAATTCACACTCCAGTTTTTCAAGCGATACTTTCAAGTCTTTAACGCCTTTCTCGTAGGGAATATTGCCTTCAATTTTCTGAACACAGCTATGGCAATCCATATTCACCTGAAGAACAATTGTTTGTTCGTTCTTTTTAGTTTTACTTTTTTTAGCTTCGTTGTTTTCATTGGCTAACAACAAGGCAGGTACCGAGATGCTAATAATAAATAGCAGTAATAATTTTATTGTTCGTTTCATAATATCTGTATTTTATTGATTAGTAATTGTTTATAGTGTAACGCATGCCGAAATATATTTTACGGCCATGAACGGGTCCCCAAACCATAGAACCGTCGAAATTGCTGCCCCAGGGTTCGTTGGCTGCAATAATGGGATTATCCATGGTGAAATTGGAAAGGTTTTCGCTTCCAACATAAAAGCTCCAACGTTTAAAGTTTTTGGTGATTTGAGCATTAAAAACGGTGAACGGATCGAAGGTTTTATTCCACAGCGGGTTTTCCACAGCAGGGTCGGGCAAGCGGCCACCGCCATTAAACTGGCTGGTAAAATCGAATTGCCATTTATTTAAACGTGTGGCATAACTTAGGCTCAACAGCCCTTTGTAACGACTGCTTAGCGGCATTTCGCGCAATTGCCCGCTTATGGTTTGCTTAACATCGTTTACACGGTAAGCTGCATTAATTGTGAGGCCTCGGAATAACTCGTAAAAAGCTTCGGCTTGAAATGAATTAGAGTACGACAGGCCTTCGAGATTAATGAAATGCACCGCGTGCACATCGGCATCAACATCGCGAATAACTTGGTTTATAAAGTTGGTGCGATAAAAATCGACCATTAAAGTAAGTTCCCGCTCCCCTATCGGAATTTTAGCCGAAACACTTGTTCCCAAATTAATTGCTTCTTCCTGCTGCAGGTTTCCGTCAATAATAATTTCACGTGAACTGGCCAGTAAATAACTATTCTCGGCCAAAGGCACCGAAGTACGGAACCCTTTTCCGGCCGATGCCCGCCAAACCAACCATGGGTTAATATTCCAACGAGCATGTAGGCGTGGGGTGAAAAACAAACCATAAATGGTGCTGTAATCGGCCCTTACGCCCGCTAAAATATTCAACTTTTGATGTTGATCATAGCTGTATTCAAAAAAAGCGCCTGGCACCAATTCGCGATGCGACATCTCGTTCAGGTTCAATTTTTCGTTAAAATTGTCGCCCAAAAACGAAGCTCCGGTTTTGAATTTATGCAAAGGAGAGTTAAAATCACCCATGTAAATCACATTCAAATAAGCGTTTAACTGCGAACCTTCGTAATTTGAATTTCCGTAAAACGACTGCTGGGTGTGGTAGCTCCCCGATGCCTGTATGCCCAAACTGGTTCCCGGCTTATCGAACAATATTCCGTTTTTTGCAAAAACTTCGTATCTACTGGTTTTAATATCAATGGCATACAAGTTATTGGGCATGTTATTGAATGCGCCAAGCTGTCCGGTTTGTAGATGTTCATCGAGCACTTTCACTCCAATTTCGCGATGACCTCCAGCTTTGGGAACAAAATTCCAACGGTTGATAAAATTCACCTGCTTGGCATTGGGCAAATCTAAAAACGAGTCGCCATTATTATCGATGGCTTTGCTTTGGTTTTCGCCATGCAACAAAATCATGGTTGAAAGCTGCTCGTTAAATTGGTATGCATAATTGAGGTTAGCCTCCGTTTTAGCAGCATCGTTGCCGTAAAGATTAAGATGCAGTACTTCGGTGCCATGTGGTTTTTTATACTCTACATTTATTTGACCCGCAATGGCCTCATAACCATTCACCACCGACGAAACCCCTTTTGAAATTTGAATGGACTCCATCCAAGGACCGGGAATATGTCCCAAACCATAAGCTGCCGACATGCCCCTTATTGAGGGCATATTTTCGGTAATGGTTTGCACATATATTCCCGATAAACCAAGCATTTTTATTTGCTTGGCACCCGTTACGGCATCGGTAAAATTAACATCAACCGAAGCGTTGGTTTCAAAGCTTTCGGAAAGATTACAGCACGCTGCTTTTTGCAACTCGGCCGTGGTCACTTTGGTGGTTTGGATGGTATTGAGGGTTGAATGATATTGTCCCTGACGACGTTTGCTCACCACCACCTCGTGCAACTCGATATTCTTCCCGAGTAAAACCACCAACGATTGTTGATTTTCATCAATGCTAATGGTATCGGGTATATATCCCACAAAAGAAATAACCAAGGGATTTGCACCTGCATAATTGGAAATTTGGAACTCACCTTCTGAATTTGAAGTGGTTCCAAGGCTTGTTCCAGCCCAGTAAATATTAGCTCCTGCTATAACTTCATCGGGAGTTTCTTTGTCTTTGACAACACCTTTAATAACCCCATTCGATGCCAATAAACTGATAGTAAACAGCAGAAGTCCTATTGAAAATATTGACTTCATTTTGATTGATTATGAAAATTAAACAATTGATTAACTACACATTACAATTGCAATTATCACAAACGAAGTACACAATTATGGAACAACAAGGCCTTGCCCCATTTTAAGGGTGAAAATTGAAAATATTGAGAAAAAACTTTTGTAGCAAAATTGGATGAGGGTTTTAAAAATGCAAAAAGAAAAGGCATCAAAATAACCGACTGCACAGCTTCCGATAAACTATCTTTTGCCTCGATTGACTCAAAATCTAATTTGGCAAATTTTGAAGAAGTGTGATGTTGTTGTTCTTGTTGATGTTCGGGTAAACTACAACAAGTTGCCTCATGCCCTTTTTCGGCACAGCAAGTACAATCGTCATCACTCTCGGAAGGGAAATAGGCGAGTGCTATATGATCGTTATCACATCCGCCACAAAATGTGGTGATGATGTTAAACCCAATGCTCGAGAATGCAATTATCAGCATCAGGTTAAAAGCAACGATATTTTGATAAGCCTGCTTCATTTCATGTAAATAAAGACAAAGATGTATTTTTTAAACTCCCCAACAAAATATTTGATGTTAAGAAAAACTTAAAAAATACATCTTCAACACACAAGCACTTGATTGAATTCTACTTACTCTTCACGACAATAGAAATAGGAACTCCTGTAAAATTGAAATATTCCCTAATTTTATTTTCAAGATAACGTTTATAAGGAGCCTTAACATACTGAGGCAAATTGGCAAAAAAAGCAAAAGTTGGTGTAGGTGTGGGCAACTGGGTCACGTATTTTATTTTTATGTATTTCCCTTTATTCGTTGGTGGGGAGAATTGCTCGATGGCTTCGAGCATCAATTCATTAAGTTTAGATGTTTGTATTTTCTTTTTACGATTTCCGTATACTTCCATGGCCAACTCAAAGGCTTTCAAAATGCGCTGTTTAGTTAAGGCCGAAGTGAAAACTACAGGAACATCGGTAAAAGGAGCAATTCGTTCTTTAATTATTTCGGTAAATTCCTTGGTGCTTTTATGATCTTTTTCAACCAAATCCCATTTATTCACCAAAATAACGACCCCCTTTTTATTACGCACAATAAGGTTTAAGATACTAACATCCTGAGCTTCGATACCACGGGTAGCATCAATTAGCAACAAACAAACATCGGACGATTCGATGGCCCTGATGGAACGCATCACAGAGTAAAATTCAATATTCTCTTCTACTTTGCTTTTTTTACGAAGCCCGGCAGTATCAGCAAGAATAAAATCGTGACCGAATTTATTGAATCGGGTAAAATTAGCATCGCGGGTTGTACCGGCAACATCGGTAACAATGTGGCGTTCTTCGCCAACCAGTGCGTTTATCATCGACGATTTTCCAACATTGGGTCGACCAATAATTGCAAAGCGAGGAATATCGCTTTCATCTTCTAAAGGTCCTAAATCGGGTAATGCTTCCACCACTTTATCGAGCAAGTCGCCGGTACCGCTTCCGTTAATCGACGAAATGCAATAAAGTTCGCCAAGCCCCAAGTTATAGAACTCGTAGGAATCGGCAATACGCTGGTTATTGTCAACTTTATTTACTGCTATAAAGACTGGTTTTTCGACTTTACGAAGTATTTGTGCCACCGCATCGTCGAGATCGGTAACTCCACTTTCAACATCAACCACGAAGATAATCGCATCGGCCTCGTCGATAGCCAAGTGAACCTGTTTTTTTATTTCGTCTTCATAAATATCGCCTGAATTCATTACATACCCACCGGTATCAATTACCGAGAACTCTTTCCCATTCCACACGCTTTTGCCGTAGTGGCGATCGCGAGTTACTCCCGACACATCGTCGACAATGGCCGCACGCGATTCGACCAAGCGGTTAAAAAGCGTAGATTTTCCGACGTTTGGACGTCCAACAATTGCTATTATATTGCTCATTTTTTATTCTTTTATTGCATTTCGTATCCAAAACCGCGCAGCATCTTGTCTTCGTCGCGCCAGTCCTTACTCACCTTAACATATAATTCGAGGAAAATCTTTTTACTGAAAAACTCCTCAAGGTCTTTGCGGGCTTCAACACCAACGCGCTTCAATGCTTTTCCCTGATGACCAATAATGATTCCCTTTTGAGTTTCACGATTGACATAAATAATTGCCCTCAACCTAAGTATTTTCACCTCGTCAATAAACGATTCAACTTCAATTTCAACCGAATAAGGAATTTCCTTTTGATAATAAAGTAGAATTTTTTCGCGAATAATTTCCTGAACAAAGAAACGTTCGTTACGATCGGTCAATTCATCCTTTGGGAAAAAAGCCGGCCCTTCGGGCAGCTTATCCATAATTAAGTCGAAAATGGGGGTAACATTAAAGTTTTCGGTAGCCGAAACCGGCAGTATTTCGGCTTTTGGTAGTATTTCTTTCCATTGCGAAATTAGAATTGCAACGGTTTGCTGGTCGGACAAATCGATTTTGTTGATAAGCAGTAACACCGGAATATCGGTATTTTGTACCCGTTCGAGGTATTCAGTATGCTTATCAATTTTCTCAATTACATCGGTAACATACAAAATCACATCGGCATCGATTAAAGCAGTATCAACAAATTTCATCATGTTTTCCTGCAACCTGTAGTTGGGTTTCAATATCCCCGGAGTATCGGAATACACAATTTGAAAATCGTCTCCGCTAACAATTCCTTTAATGCGGTGGCGTGTTGTTTGCATTTTCGATGTAATAATCGAAATTTTCTCACCAACCAAAGTGTTCATGATGGTTGATTTTCCAACATTAGGATTACCAATGATGTTTACAAAACCTGATTTGTGTGTCATTAATCTTTTAATCTATTAATAAAAATGAGTGCAAATATAGTTTTTTTCGAGAACTTGCGAATGGTTCAAATAATCTGATATTCAAAATGGTAATAATAAAGAAAGGTTGAAGAGTTTAAATATTCCGGATATTTAAAAAATTTTAACAATTATTTTCCATTAATGATTAAACTTAGTTGCTAAATAAGTGCTATATTTGTCGTAATTTCAATTTAACACCCTGTTTTTTAGTTCCTCTTATTAATTATTCCAACCCCGCGATAACCCCGCGGGGTTTCTTCTTTTCATCCCATCTGATATCCCCTTGAATACCAGTATCAACTCTTATAAAAATCAGAATTATCGGTAAATAATTTCGAAAATGAATTGCATAAAATAGGTTTCAATTTTAAGGAAAAATGTAGTGCTTTACCTCAAATACTATTTTATCAAATTTAATCGAAATAGCTTGAATTATCCCAGCAGTGTGTGCAAAGTTTTTCCTTAGGAAGTCCTATTGCATCAACAAGGTCTTCGAGTTTTTGAAATCTCAAGGTAGTAAGCCCAAGGTCTTTTCTGATTTGTTCGACCATATTTCTGTATTCCTCGGTTGAAGGGTCCGCATACTTTTCAAAATCGGCATCTTCTTTACCTTCTATCTTCATAATTGCCTTACGCGTAGCCAGTTCAAGCGTCATCCGAGAGCGACTAAAATTTAGGAACTCGCAAGGAAAAATCAAAGGTGGGCAAGCAACACGCATGTGAATTTCATTAATCCCCGCCTCGAGCAAGTCTTTCACATTGTCTTTAAGTTGAGTACCCCTAACAATTGAGTCGTCGAGAAAAATGCCCGATTTATCTTTAATCAGGTCACTATTAGGAATCAATTTCATTTTAGCAACCAAGTCGCGCATTTTCTGGTTTTGGGGCATAAAACTACGAGGCCAGGTTGGTGTATATTTAGCATAGGGACGCTGCAGAGGGAATCCCACAACGCTACCAAAACCAAGGGCATGGCCAATACCTGAGTCGGGAATTCCCGCAACAAAATCGACCTTTTCGGTTTCGTATTTGGCCAATTTTGCTCCACATTTATAACGGCAATGGTCAACATTTATGCCTTCGTAAAACGATGGAGGATAACCATAATACACCCATAAAAATGAGCAAATCTGAAGTTTTTCACCCGCTTTACGGACGGTGTTGTAACCATCGGATGTTATCTCAATAATTTCGCCAGGACCTATATATTTTTCAATTTTATAACCCAGATTAATGATCGAACTGGTTTCGCTTACAGCACAATAGGCTCCCTCTTTTTTCCCAATAATAATTGGAGTACGCCCCAAATTATCGCGTGCGGCAATTAACTTGTCTTCGTGGAGGATTAAAATTGAACAAGAACCTTTTATTTGCTCATAAACATTTTCGATACCTTCTTTAAAACTTTCCTTTTCACAAATTAACATGGCCACCAACTCGGTTGGATTAATTCCCCCCTGACTGGTTTCGGTGAATAACTTGTTTTGTTTAAGCATATGGCCCGCCAACTCGTTCAGGTTGTTAATTTTACTGACCGTGGTTAATGCAAAACGCCCCAAGTGCGAAAATATCACCAATGGTTGCGCTTCGTTATCACTAATTACCCCAATGCCCGAATTTCCCGAAAAGTGAGCAATATCGCCTTCAAACTTATTCCTGAAATAACCATCTTCTAAACTGTGAATTGCACGCTGGTAACCCTTTTCTTTTGAAAAAAAAGCAACACCAGCCCTTTTGGTTCCCATGTGAGAATGATAATCGGTACCATAAAAAACATCAGCAACACAATCAGTTTTCGATGTAGATCCAAAAAGTCCGCTCATAAAAAGTAGAATAACATTATTAAATTGAAGTTGGCAAAAATAGGAATAATGCCTCACCTTAAAAACTGTTTCGCCTTTATTACTGAAAATAAAATTGTGGCAACATGATACGAATAGGTGTAATACTTTAAAAGCAAAACACTTGCAGCTTCGGCAAAAAACTCAGCACCTTGAAAAAATAATTAACACCTACTTTGCTTACTTGTAATTCAAATCGGCATTTAAAAAGCGTTCAACTTCTTCAATAGACATTCCTTTACGAATGGCATAATTTTCAACCTGGTCGCGGCCAATTTTATCAACCCCAAAATAGTACGATTCAGAACTGGCAAAATACTGGCCACTAACCGATGCAGTTGGATACATGGCAAAGTTTTCGGTTAACGAAATTCCTGTTCTATCAGTAGCCTGCAACAGTCGAAAAAGCTCCCCTTTCTCGCTGTGCTCTGGACAAGCTGGGTAACCCAGGGCCGGACGAATACCACCGTACTTCATTTTCCAAATCTCTTCTTTGCTGAGGTCTTCGTCGGGCGCATAGCCCCAAAACTCGGTGCGCACTTTGGTATGCAGTACTTCGGCAAAAGCTTCGGCCAGTCGATCGCTCAATATTTGCAGCAAAATGGCGCGATAATCGTCGCCGTTATCCTTGGCTTCGGCCACCCATTTTTCCATGCCAATTCCAGTAGTTACAGCAAAACCGCCCACGTAATCGGCAATTCCAGTTTCTTTTGGCGCAATGTAATCGCTTAAACAAAGGTTTGGCTTGCCAGGTTTTGGCTTTATTTGCTGACGCAGGTGATGAAATTTACCAATTACCGTTTGGCGCGTTTCATCTTCGTAAATCTCAATATCGTCGCCCACCGAGTTGGCCGGCCAAAAACCCACCACTCCATTTGCCCTGAAAAGCTGACGTTCAATTATCTCGTCTAAAAGCGTATTGGCTTCAGCAAATAATTTACGTGCTTCGGCTCCCTGTTTTTCGTCGGTAAGTATTTTCGGAAATGTTCCTTTTAATTCCCAAGCCATGAAAAAGAAAGTCCAGTCGATAAATTCCCTGACTTCGTCGAGCGGAAAATTCGGAAACGAACGTACGCCTATAAAATTAGGTTTGTGAATAATTGCATTTTTCCAATCGAAAACGAAGCGGTTATTGCGTGCCTCATCAAGTGAAATAAATTCTTTCCTTTTCCGCCCAGCATTTACCTCGCGCAAATGAACATATTCCTCCTTAACCGATTCGAAGAATGCTTGATTTTTATTTGACAAATGAGTTGCAACACCTGCACTTAAAGAAGCATCTTTTACGTGAATGATTGGATGGTCGTATTCAGGAGCAACTTTTACCGCTGCGTGCAATTTCGAAGTCGTAGCGCCGCCTATCATTATTGGGATATTGAGTCCACGTTCTTTCATCACACGGGCAAAGTTCACCATTTCCTCGAGCGAGGGTGTAATCAATCCACTGAGGCCAATCACGTCAACTTCCTCATTCAATGCCGTTTCGATTATTTTTTCGGTGGGCACCATAACTCCCAAATCAATCACTTCGAAGTTATTACAAGCCAGTACTACACCAACAATGTTTTTACCAATGTCGTGCACATCGCCTTTAACGGTGGCCATCAGCACTTTTTTAAGTCGGGTTGGTGCTGCATTCTTATCTTTTTCGGCTTCGATAAACGGAAGCAAATAAGCAACCGCTTTTTTCATTACCCGTGCCGATTTTATCACTTGTGGAAGAAACATTTTCCCCTCACCAAATAAAGCACCCACCACATTCATTCCATCCATTAGTGGCCCTTCGATAATGGTAAGTTTAGGTGAATAATCGGGCAATATTTCTTCAATATCCTGATCGATATAGTCAGTAATACCTTTCACCAAGGCATGTTGAATACGTTTTACAACAGGCAACGATCGCCATTCGTCAACTTTTTGAACATTATTTATTTGGCCCTTTACTGTTTCGGCAAAATCGACCAGACGTTCGGTAGCATCGTCACGACGGTTGAGTACCACATCTTCGGCCAATTCGAGTAAATCACTTGGTATTTCGTCGTAAATCTGCAACATACTTGGGTTAACAATTCCCATGTCGAGACCGGCTTTTATGGCGTGAAAAAGAAATACCGAGTGCATGGCCTCGCGCACAACATCGTTACCGCGAAAAGCAAACGAAACGTTGCTGATACCTCCGCTTACCTTGGCGTAAGGCAGGTTTTCCTTAATCCATTTGGTGGCCGCAATAAAATCGACCGCGTAGTTATTGTGTTCATCTATCCCTGTTCCAATAGTCAGCACATTGGGATCGAAAATGATATCTTCGGGAGGAAAACCAACCTCTTTGGTCAATATATTATAAGCCCGCGTACAAATATCAACACGACGTTGAAACGAATCGGCTTGGCCAGTTTCGTCGAAAGCCATAACCACCACGGCAGCACCGTATTGCAATATTTTGTGCGCCTGTTCTTTGAACTTCGCTTCGCCCTCTTTCATGCTAATGGAGTTCACAATTGACTTTCCCTGAAGACATTGCAAACCCGCTTCAATAACTTCAAACTTTGAAGAATCGATCATAATGGGCAAGCGCGATATATCAGGCTCGCTCATGATGAGGTGCAGAAAAGTGACCATTTCCTTTTTGGAATCGAGCATGGCATCATCCATATTCACGTCGATAACCTGTGCGCCACCTTCAACTTGGTCGCGGGCAACAGAAAGTGCTTCCTCGTATTTCCCGTCGTTTACTAAACGCAAAAACTTACGCGATCCGGCCACATTGCATCGTTCGCCAATATTTATAAAGTTCGATTCTTTTGAAATCGAAAGCGGTTCCAAACCACTCAATTTGGTCTCGTGCTGTTGCTTTTTAACATGGTGAGGCGTAGCCGCCTTTGCCAATTTGGCAAATTCACGAATGTGTGCCGGCGTTGTACCACAGCAACCGCCAATAATGTTAACCGATTGGTGATCGAGAAACTCTTTAATTTGAGGCGCCATCACTTCGGGAGTTTCGTCGTATTCGCCAAATTGATTGGGCATACCTGCATTGGGATGCGCGCTAATATAAAACGGAGCTTTGGCAGCCAGCGTTTCAATGTGCGGACGCATATCTTTAGCTCCCAACGAGCAGTTGAGCCCTATGGAGAGCGGTTTTACATGCGAAAGTGAATTGAGAAATGCCTCAACGGTTTGACCCGAAAGTGTTCGCCCACTGGCATCAACAATGGTTCCCGATATCATCACGGGCATTTCGATATGGCGGCTTTCGCAAACCTCCTCAATGGCCATCAAAGCAGCTTTTCCGTTCAGTGTATCGAAAATAGTTTCAACCATAAATAAATCGGAGCCACCATCAATCAGGCCTTCAATTTGAGTTTTATAAGCATCTTTTAACTGAGTGAACGAAATGGCACGATAGCCCGGGTCGTTCACATCGGGGCTCATGGAGCAAGTTTTATTGGTAGGTCCAATTGAGCCGGCCACAAAACGCGGTTGCTCAGGCGTAGAATATTGCTCGGCCACCTGTTTGGCAATACTTGCCGCAGCCAAATTTATAGCGTAAACGTGTTGTTCTAAACCGTAATCGGCCATTGAAACACTGGTAGCATTAAAAGTATTGGTTTCTAATATATCGGCACCTGCCTCGAGGTATTGGGCATGAATTTCTTTTATAATATCGGGGCGAGTTATCGAAAGCAAATCGTTGTTGCCCTTTTGGTCGCGGGCTACATCTTTAAACTGTTCGCCCCGGTAATCGGCTTCGCTTAGTTTATAAGTTTGTATGAGCGAGCCCATGGCGCCATCTAGTACCAATACCCTTTTTTCAAGTTCTTTACGAATATCTTTTCCCATTGTAAATATCATTTTGAAATGGCCAATTTTATTTTGACACAAAGTGTACAAATGTAAAGCACAAAGCCCATAAAATTCATTATTCGGCCATAATTACCTAAAAATTTAAAAAAACAAATGAAAAAATAACACAGACGAAGGTTGAAAGTTGTTTATAAAATGAATGGGCGATAAATTTATTCTTCGTTTTTGTTCAGGGAACTTGAAGGTTTAAATTGTCAACTAAAAACAAACAGTAGTTTTCAGCCAATATTTGATTATTTTCGAAACGTTTTGAATTTTGAAATTTATGCGTAAAATAAAACTCATTTTTTTAAGTGCTTTTCTTCTCTTTTTTACTGTTTTTTCAACAATAAATTCTTTTGCTTATATACCCGCCGAAATCACAAGCGATACATCGAAAGTAATATTTAGTGAAAGAGGAGGTTTTTACGATAAGCCATTTAATTTAACGCTAACGGTTCCCAACAATCGGTACGAAATAACTTATACCATTGATGGCAGTAATCCACAAACATCAACAACTGCGATAAAAGTGAGTCGATCAAAAACCATAATTATCGATCCAAAAAGCTCTTCGGGACGTGCAAAAACGCCAGGTTATATTGTGAGGGCTTCATTAATTGACAAAGGAAACGAGATTTTGCTACCGCTCAGTCAAACCTACATCTTTTTAAACGAAGTGGTTAACCAGGATAAACCGGGAGGCAAGTGGCCTAGCAAAAATATTAACGGCCAAATTATTGACCTGGCCATGGATAAAAACGTCACCCAAAACAGGTTTTACAAGGATCAAATGATTTTATCGTTACAAGATATCCCCTCGATTTCGGTAGTGACTGACTTGGAAGCCTTGTTCTCGCCCGATTCGGGAATTTATGTAAATGCTTGGGCACACGGCCCCGAATGGGAACGGTTTTGTTCGGTTGAGTTGCTCGATGACAAAACACATAAGCACTTCAACATTAATGCCGGACTGAGGATACGCGGAGGATGGAGCCGACACAACGACTTTCCAAAACATGCTTTTCGATTGTTTTTTAGAGAAGAATACGGCAATGCCAAACTGAATTTTCCGCTTTTTGAAGAGGAAGGGGTTGAAGAGTTCGACAAAATAGATTTACGATGCGCACAAAACTATGCGTGGAGCAACGGGCAAAGCCGTAACACCATGGTAAGGGAAGTTTTTTCGCGCGATTCGCAACGCGATATGGGACAACCCTATACCCGCAGCCGCTATTATCACCTTTACTTAAACGGTATGTATTGGGGCCTTTTTCAAACTCAGGAACGCTCCGAAGCAAGGTTTGGCAAATCGTATTTTGGAGGTAGCACAGAAGATTTTGACGTTGTAAAAGTTAATACAGACTACTATCAATACGAAATAGAAGCAACTGATGGGAACTTAGATACATGGGAATTGTTATGGAAAAAATGCCAGACAGGATTCAAAAACAAGCGCGACTATTTCATTCTCGAAGGTAAAGATGAAAATGGAATTCCGATCAAGGGAAAAGAAAAACTACTCGATATCGACAACCTGATTGATTATATGATTAGTATTTTTTACACCGGCAATTTCGATGCGCCTACCTCGTCGTTCAGGGGAAACCGCGAACCTAACAATTTTTATGCACTTTTTCGGCGCGACGATAAAACGCAGGGATTCATCTTTTTCAATCACGATGCCGAGCACAGTATGATGTACGAAGCAGTTGACCCGGGGAAAGGTATAGAAGAAAATCGGGTGCAACTTCAGGGAATGCATGTTGATGATTTTAAAAAATTTAACCCACAATGGCTGCATCATAAACTAAGTGAAAATGCAGAGTATCGCCAACGTTTTGCCGACAGGGCTTATCGTCATTTTTTTAACGATGGAGTTTTCACACCTCACAAAGCCGAAGAACGTTTTATGAAACGAGCCAAGGAAATTGAGCTGGCCGTAATTGCCGAATCGGCTCGCTGGGGTGACTCTAAACGGGGAAATAACCCCTACACAAAAGACAACGACTGGCTGCCCGAAATTGCAAACATTCAATCCTATTTCTTCCCATTCAGAACCGACATAGTTGTCGATCAATTAATTGACGCCAACCTATATTCAAATTCAACACCCCCATCAATTGTCTATAACGAAAAAACAATTACTAGCGACCACTGCTATTTTTACACCTCCGCCGAAATCAAAATATCTAAGCCCAATTCGGGTGGAGTGGCTTATTACACTACCGATGGTTCGGATCCACGAGCAATAGGCGGAAGCGTAACCCAATCGGCACAAATGGCCGAAAACGAAAATTCACTCTCGATAAATGGAACAACGGTTATCACGAGCCGCACAAAAAATGGCAGCCAATGGAGCGCACTTAAGCAAGTGAGATTTATTAAGGACTACGAAGACTATAACAATTTACGAATCACCGAATTCTATTATTGGCCACCCGATTCAATAATTGGTAGCGACACCATTTCGGGGAAAAAATTCGAATTTGTTGAGTTTAAAAATATTGGTGGCCATGCAAGCGATTTATCGAGGCTTAAGTTTCATACCGGCATCAATTTTCAGTTTGCCAACAAAGCCATACTTCAGCCTGGCGAATTTTATGTAATTGCGGCCAATTCGAAATGGTTTTTCGAACGTTACGGAAAAGCGCCTTCAGATATTTTCAAAAAATCGCTTTCAAACGAAGGCGAAATGTTGGCTATTATAGCAGATGACGGACGGGTAATTTCCGACTTTTTTTACTCAGAACAAAGCAGTTGGTACAACGAAACAGCAAACACAGGCTACTCGGTAGCTGCATCGAAAATTTATCCAATTGGCGACTCCAAAGATGACGGTTACTGGCAAGTTTCAAGTTATTTACATGGTTCACCCTTTGCCGACGATACCGGTTTTCCACTTGAAAACATCGAATATTCGGCTGACAACAACCCCGTTCAAATTTACCCAAACCCAACAAATGGGGTGCTTACGGTTAATGTTTTTGACGAAGGAAGTTCATTTTGCGAGATCTATAACTCAACAGGACAGCTAATTGACCGTAGTCATTTCGAACAACAGCTATTTATCGACCTCGCAAATTATAATATTCAAGCGGGCATGGTTATTCTAAAAATAACATCGAAGGGTAAACCGGTATTTCGAAAAATTATTTATCAACCTTAGTTTGGAAACACTTGTAAACTAGTCTATTGATATTC
>DATERL010000019.1:0-15980 GCA_035271585.1 Prolixibacteraceae bacterium | reverse complement strand
TAACTACCGCCTTATTTAATCGCAAGGATATTTTATTCAATATGAATCAAGTAATTAATAAGTATTCAATTAACATATGACTTTTGAACTTACCAATAACCAACTCCCATGAAATTTCATTTTTTTTGTATCTTCGTCATCGTAATTTTAAACCCATAAAAATGTTATTTCGGAATTTAGTAACAACTATTTTGTTGTTTATCACCCTGTTTGCCAATGCCAACACAAATTTCACTACCCTTTCGGAGCAATCAAAAGTTGTAATGTTTACCTGTGGCTCCGGCACTGAGCTTTATGCAGGTTTTGGACATAGTGCAATTTGGGTTAGCGACAGCAATAAGGGGATTGACCGTTTATTCAATTATGGAACTTTCGATTTCAATACGCCCAATTTTTATTGGAAATTTATACGTGGCAAACTCAACTACATGCTTTCGGTTACCACATTGCAGCGTTTTATCAACGAATACGATTACCGTAAAATTGAAGTGTCGGCTCAAATTCTAAATCTTTCGCCCGACGAAAAACAAACACTTTACGAATTACTTGAAACCAATGCCCTGCCTGAAAACCGTTCTTATAAATACGACTTTTTTTACGACAACTGTGCTACCCGTATCCGCGATATAGTTGTGGAAGCGAGCATTGACGAAATCGATTTCAACACTGCCGATCAACACCTCTCGTTTAGGGAGATGTTATTCCCTTACCTTGCCCACAACCCATGGACTAAATTGGGCATCAATATCATACTTGGCCTATCATCAGACAAAATTGCAACACCCAACCAGTACATGTTTTTACCCGAATACATGCACCAAGCTTTTGAAAGCGCAATAGTTAATACCGACAATAACCAACATCAATTGGTTGATAGCAATCGCAAGGTACTTGAATCGGGACTCGAATTCAGCTACAACCTGCTTAGCGATCCGATTTTAATTTTTGGCCTCATTTTTCTGCTTGTCGGATTGTTAACACTGATTGAAATAAAGAAGAAACGCTACTTTAAAGCATTTGACTTAAGCCTAAATATTATGGCCATTGTTGCTGGACTTTTTTTCTTGTTCATGTGGCTGGGAACCGACCACTCGGCCACCAACTACAATATGAACATCCTTTGGCTTCTCCCTGCTCAGGCCATTTTTGTTGTTTCAATGTTTTTCGATTTACCGAAAAGAAAAAAAGGTGTTCAAATTGCCTTCTACACTATTACAGCAATAATTTTAGCCATGTTTTTCTGGCCACAAAAAACCGAAATTTCTTTCTTTATTATAGCGCTAACTTATGGCTTCAGGTATTTATTTTACCAACGAACTGCCATAAAATAACATCAAGTTGAGAACTCACGAACACATCTTTGGATTCAAACAAATTGCTTAGATTTTCCATTTTCTTTTCAATAAAATTGGAAAACTGAAAATACAGAGAACAACAAATAGAATAAGAATATTTTAAACCGAATGCTTGCGTTTGCGGCGGGTATTATAGTAAACAATTTCCATTGCCTTCAATATCGCCTGATTGACAGGAATCATCATTGATCCATAAGTGGTATCTATGTTTCGAAGCCTCATATAGAAATCGGAATAGACAGGTGCCGAATTTTGCAAAATACTGTCGAAAGTAGGTAAAGTTGAAACCTGATCTTTCAAAATACGACATGCACTAAAAGCTTTGTGACCTTCGCGATTAACCATGGCAGCATTACCAAACAAACGACAAATTAAGCCACGCGTTTCGTAATGAGAACAACGCCCATTTACCCGATCAATAATAAAACAACCTTCGATGCTACTGGTTTTGAGTTCCCAATATTGATGCTCAAGCAAACCCAACTTATATAAACTGTAGGCATAGGGTAAAAATTCGAGCGGAGCAGCCGACACTTTTTGGCCGTGGCAACAGGTAGCACACCCCGAGGGACAATGTAATGATGTTTGACCAACAAAATGCAAAATAGCCTTATCTACCTGAACAAACAGGCGTTCTACATCGTGAACATTCTTATCGATTTGCATAGGGCTTTAAAGGCAAATTTCTGATAGCAATATTTTCAAAAAAAACTTTGCGAATGTATACAATTTCTATATAAACATACTATATAACACCAAGGCAGTTTAGAATAATTTTCAATTTAATGAATAATTCTTTTTTGAAAAAAAGGAAAATCTTTAAAGTGCTGATTGTTAACACGAACAAATTTACCTAAACGATAACTCAAATTAAAACTACCACCAAAATAGTGTGACCTTGAAGGAAATAACACACTAAATACATTGCCAACCGATAATGAAGCCCCAAATTTTTTATTCTTAAAAGCAAGGCCCAATGGCACATTAACATAAGATAAATTTGAGAGTGAAAGTCCCGAAAGTAATGTCAAATTCTGATTCAATAAATAGGAACCGCTAAAAGCTAAATTAACCCTAAGAAAATTCTGAATTAATTGAGTATGAACTGATGCTGCAAAATTAAATTGATTAAAATAATAATAATTAATTCCAATATTGATTTGACTAGGTAGAAATGTAAAAATATTTCCATCAACCGGAACAATTAAACCATTTAAAAATGAATCTCTAAAAGTTTCGATGGTATTATTTTCTTTTATCGCACTTAATTTTTTAAAATCAAGCTTTCCCGAAATATCTACACCATTCCACTCATAAACTCCATCGGTATTAAATTTGGTTGTATTCTTATTCCAATAAATAAAACCTAAATCCTGCACACTTGCGTTAAAATTAATATCATCATTTATCTCATAACGTAATCCAAAATCGAGTCCTAATCCAGGATTTCGCAAACAAAACAAATAGTTAGATAAACTTAAATCAAATGCATTTCCATTCAACAAATTATTTAGCGAAATAGGAGAAGATACTCTCCCTTTTCCTTTTATATCAATATTTACATATTCACCGTTTTGTTCTGTAAAAAAATCGAAAGTTGAATTTACATTTAGTAAGGATCTCCCTAAATACATCTTCATGGTTAAGCCCACATCAAGCTTGCTATTAAACTGTTTAGCAAGGGTAAAATTGAATGACCTAAAGTGTAAAAAGTGAATGGGGAAATTCATTTTAATGCTCTCATTGAGGTAGGCCTTGTTCCCTAAATTAATAAAATTGATGGCCTCTTTATTAAAAGCCAGTCCACCTTCAATGCGTTCCTGAACCGAGATATTCCAATTGAATTTTCTGTTTGCGCCCGAAAAGCTAAACAACTTAAGATCAGACTGCAAGAAAAATATATTTTTACGCCTTGCTGATAAATAAATGTCCTGTAAATCAACTGAAAACTTGCCATTTGAGGTTTTATTTGAAAAAAGTTTATTCGATGTAATTGGCAAATAAACTGCTAAATTAGAACTGGTAAAGGGAGCAATTGAAAATTCATTTTTATTAATATTTAGCAGGAACGCAGAATTAGTTATACTCGCATTCGTTTGTGATTGATTCAAACTACTAAACAAATCATTTGTTTGTGAATAAACTGCAATTGATTGAAAGATCAATGCCAATATAAATATGTAGTATTTAACTTTCAAAGGCTATTGCATATTTAATTTAGCATTTAAAATCAGCTTAATATTAAATGCATTCAATTCAAAAAAATCATCAATAATTGAGGTAACTACTTTTTCATATGGCCATATAAAAGCGGCTTCAATCAATAAGCCATTCGATTTTTTTAATACCTCAATCTGATCGGCATCTAAAATCAAAATTTGTTCAGAATTAATTGAATAAAGGCTTAGCGACGACTCGTTGTATTCGGTAGCTTCAACAATTGTGATATAGAGTTCATTCCCAACAATAGTATTCGAAATAGTATCAAAGGGAGTAATCACTAAATCGACCTGAAAAGGCATAATATTACTGACTCTAAAAGTCAACTCTGCATTTTCAATTTTGCTAAAGAACAATGAATTATTGAATGGAATGGTATCGGTAATTTGATGAAAAACACCCGTTTCTATCACTAAGTTATTAGGTTCATCAATGTCATAAAACAAATCGCCCAGGGTATAAACGCCAAAGGCAATTGGCATAACAAGTTGGGTTTTAGTATTTAATGCCAGATCCTGATATTTGCCAATACAGGATGTAATAAATACCATAAAAAACAGAAATACAAAACTTCGTTGTTTCATTAAGCGATAAATGATTTTAGCATTTAGGGTAACACAATGATAAAACTTTTAGGTCGTAATAAAAAAACAATTCTTCAGCATCAAGATAAAAAGGATAATCGATATCAGTTTCTTTTATTTACTTCATTTTACACGAAAATAAAAAAGAAAAGTTGACAACTTACTCTAAAACGCTTAACCAGTTTAGGTATGATTTATTTTTTATCGCACATCAGTGATTGTTTTTTATAAAAAAACCAGGCTTGTACCTGGTTCTATATATTAATGTTTGCATATATTACTACATCAGAAAAATGTTATTGGCATAGCATTTTTCGATCATCTCGTCGGGCCAAATCGAAGCCTGAACTTCGCCAATATGGGCCTTGCGCAAAAAATACATGCACAGGCGCGATTGTCCAATTCCGCCACCAATGGAAAGCGGGAGCTCATCGTTCAACAACATTTTATGAAAAAGCAATTCTTTGCGTTCCATTTCATTTTCCAACTCGAGTTGTTTCATTAAGGCCAATTTATCGACCCTGATACCCATGGAGGATATTTCGAAAACCCTTTTTAAAATTGGGTTCCAAATCAGAATATCGCCGTTTAATCCCTTGTAACCATCTTCGGTTTCGGTAGTCCAGTCGTCGTAATCGGGTGCACGACCATCGTGCTTTTCGTTATTCGATAATTTGGAACCAATACCAATTAGAAATACCGCACCATATTTTTTCACCGCCTCGTTTTCACGCTCAAAAGGTGTTTTATCGGGATACATTTGCAACAATTCTTCCGCTTGGATAAACTTGATTTCATTGGGGAGTTGCGGCGTTAACTCGGGATACTCTTCAAATATTTGAAATTCGGTTCGTTTTAACACCCTGAATAACCTAAGTACTATGTTTTTCAAAAATTCGAGGTTACGCTGTTCTTGGCTCATCACCACTTCCCAATCCCATTGATCGACATAAAGCGAATGGATATTGGTCAACTCCTCATCGGCCCTAATGGCATTCATATCGGTATAAATGCCATAACCCAAGGGGATATTGAGTTTTCTCAAGTTCATTCGTTTCCATTTGGCCAGCGAGTGTACAACTTCGGCTACTTTATCATTCATTTCCTTGATGGGAAAATTAACAGCTCTCTCGGTTCCGTTTAGGTCGTCGTTAATACCAGTCCCCCTCATTACAAACAAAGGTGCAGTTACTCTGCGCAATTGTAGCTCGGCCGATAAATTATTTTGGAAATAATCTTTTATCAGTTTTATTGCTTTTTCGGTTTGAACCGGGCTTAAATAAGGTTGATAACCCTCTGGAATTGTTAATTTCATATACTTTGTTTTTGTTATCTAACATTGAATCAGCTGGAGTCAGAAAAAGCTTTGATATTCGATATTCCCGCATAAAAGCTACGATAGTTAATCGAGCCTTTATTCGTTCGTCAGCATCCTGCTCGTTTCATTTATTCTCTTATGATAATTGGTTTAAAAATCGTTACACTTAAATTACAGGCTTTTGTAAGTTTAAATGTAATATTCGATTTTTTACAAATTTGAGCGCAATTTGCAACGAATTTTACAATTTTCATAGTATTTCGATTAGTAAATACTTAAAAAATGCTCAAATAGTAAGAAACAATCGATTTAATTATAAAATTGAAATATTAAAACTTAAGCCGAACCGGGTATTGGAACGTGACGGGCCATTTACCGAGTTGTGTGGAACATTTAAATTGTATTGGTAATACAGTTTAATGGTAAGTTTATCGCTAAACATGTAATCGGCCTGAAAATCGGCTGAAAACACTTTTGTACCGCCACTCAATTCACCATCATCCATCGATATTTTTCGCAACACATTTTTATAATCAGTACTTGAAATATCGAGTCGCATGTTTACATCGTTTGAGACGTTTTCAGATTTGTTGCGGGTTTTCAAAATCATATCGAGCCCCGACAAACGATAACCAACACCAATGGAGTACTCATCTTTTCTCATTTCGTTGAGTTGGTTTGAGGTAAAATCGAAGTTCAGATTTCGTGACTTTCGGATTTCAAAACGGGCAGTAAAATTATTAGTAAACCCAATATCGACATTAATAAGCGGGCTGAATGCTTCTTGAATATTAACAGAATTAATTGATATCTGAGGAACAAAAGTTGTATCGTTAAATTCATCGCGCACCCAACTTAATCCTTCCATGTCGGGCTGAAATAAAAGATTGGTTTCGTAACGGCCAATACTGTAAGTCGATTTATAGCTATGGTTAAAATTTAATGTAGTCACATAATCTTTCATCCATTCGATTCGTTGTGGATTTCCATTATAATTAAGACGCCAGTTTGGACGAATCCAAGCCAAGCCAGGCCTTGCGGTAAGCGGCACTCTATTAGCGTCAATGCCAGTATAAGCAGCCAAAAAAGCGGGTATAATCACGTCGGATGAATTGAGCGAAACGCCATCGAGTGTTTGGCCCGGCTGTTTTGAATAGCCCTCGCCTTCAACCCATCCTCGTTGTTTATTTAAACGATCGGCAATCATCTGGCGGTTGTTGTATCTGAATTCATCAAAAATTTTTGATTTTTTGTGATCACCCGACAAAGGATCCTTGAATAGCGTTTTAATGGTTAGAATTGACATTTCAAAGTTGCCCGATTCCTTTCCACTTAAGAGTTCAAAGAGCAAATCATCTTCGTTATAATTGATGAAACTACTAATGTTCTGCGCTTCGCGCCACAAGCCATTCAAGTCAATTTTAATATTCGAGATGGGTTCCAACTGAACCGTAAAATTCCAGGTTTTGCTGTTTTGAACCATGTATTGCTTTTGAACCGAATTATCTTTGGTAAGCCATCCATTATCAGCTGCCTGAAAAATAAAATCGGAATTTTGCCATCCCAACAAGAATGGGATTGAGGGCGCTAAAGCCCCACCGGTTGTTGAGTCACTCCTCATACCAAACAAATAAGGTTCGGGCATAAACCCAGGCAACACAGTTGCTCCAGTAAGATTATAAGTAACTCTTGCCGAGCGAATACCCAATAAAAAACGGGTTGAATAAGCCAATGCCTTTTCGACAAACAACTCGTTGATTTCTTTGGTGCCGGTAATAATTATTGTTCCTTCGCGCACCGAAACCGTAGGTTTAAAGTTAATACGGTTAATATCAACCACCGTGGTTTCGCCTTCAACTACTTCGCCTTTTTCGTTCAATACCTGAACAACAACTTCGGTAGTTCCCAGTCGGTGAAAAATTGATTTAGGCACATCGGCCCTAAAAGCCACTTTCTTTTCAGAATATTTGACTGATTTTGTGCGCTTGGGTGCATCATCTTTTTTCTGCGAATCACGACTTGATTGTTGTTCGCGCGAGCGGCTTCCATAAGTACGTTGTGAGGATTGGAAGCGACTGTTCAAATCTTTCAGATAAGGTACTTTATTATAGAGTGTTAAAAAATTAAGCTGACCGTTTAAGCGGGCATTCATGGTATTGCTAACCGTATTTCCCAACTCAATGGCATTATTGGCCAATAATGGCGCAGCCATCCATTCGTAACCCCCCACGTAATTGGCGGTAGCCGAAGTCCAATCGAGCAAGGGCAATTTATTTATAGGCACACGATAATTTACAGTTATAGTATGCTCATAATCAACCGGACGTCCAAAGGATGAAATATTGCGATAAATTTCTTCCATCATTAATTCATACTCGTCGGGATAAAGGTTTTTATTGATTACACCGTCGAGTTCATCGATGCGGGCAATGCTTTGATTGGTAAAATCGATAGTTAATCCACGCGTTAAGTTATACCTGAAATCGAAATAACGGTTCCACAAGAAATTTTTCTGCACCGTAGTAGGCAAATCGATGTCATAACCCGAGTTATCACGCGCTTTACGCTCATTATAACTCTTCGACAAATCGGTCCTGAACGAAATCATTTCGGGATAAAGCGAGAAATTGAAATCGCGCAATAGCGAAAGATTTTTTGATTTTAAAAAGCTAACTTTTTTTAATGGCGAAATGGGTTCAACCCGTGTATTGAAGTTGTAGTTAAAAACGCCTTTTTCGGAACGTTGTAAATATTTTTCGAGATCGATGTTATGGGCCAATTGTTCGTTTCGGGCATACGAAACCGAGAAATTCTCAATATCGGTAGGAAGTGGCTTACGGTCAGCTTTTTTGCGCTTTGGTTCAATACTAATGTTGTTCATATTGAAACTCTTGCGCGTTACAACGTCTTGCGATTTGCCAAGCAATTCGTCCCGTTCTTCGGGACTATCAATTAAATCGAGAGCGTCGGAGAGCCTAACATCACTACTTAAAGGGTTATACTCGGGGTTAGCCACACTTTGCGAATAACTATAAAACACGGGCAATTTCAACCCTATTTTTTCGGGAAACAGTTTACCTAATTCGCCAGTTGCTGCAAAGTCGATTTGGTATTTATTTTCGAGGCTTCGCTCGCCTGCGGTTTGGTTAATGCTACCCCACCCGACTGATTGCGTGCGACCAGATAACGACAGGCTACCCAAGTCGGCCAAACGTAGCGACATACGCCCGCTCGATGCCCACCCACCTTTTTGTTCCAGATCGCTGACCCGGAACTCGTTTACCCAAACTTCGACCGTTTTAGGTTGGAGGTTGTTCCGTTTTGGGTTTCTGATTCCGATGTGCACTAAATCGACTTCGCCCATACTCGGGTTTCCTTTAATGCGAATAATATTTTTATCGCCAGGCGAACCGTAATCAAATTCTTCATAAATATCGGAGCGGGTAATTTGAGCTCCTGATTTTCGAACTTCAGCATCGCGGTTCAACTTTAATTCGGGGAACTTGCTTAAAGCAACCAAAAGCTGGTTCTCTTCAGGCCAAACAATTTCGCGATCGGCTTCACTGTCGTTGTTATAGCGCGTAGCCGGTATCGGCGTGAGCTTTAGGGGTATTTCGTACTCGTAATAATTATCGCGGTCGGCACCTAAACGTACAAATAACGACAATTCGTTATCATTGAGCGGATAATTTTCGATGGCCTCGGCATGTACTTCCATGCGTAGTGTTTTATATTGCCTCAAATCGACCCCAACATTTTTATATACTGCTCGTGCATCGCCTGACTCCAGATCTTTCACTTTTAACAATAACGACTGTTCATTCATTTTTACCTCAGAAACATTCGAAGGATCGATTTCGCGTTCAATATCGGGTGGCAAAATATAGTTAATGGGTAAGCGCACGCCATTTTCTTCAACATTAATAGTGGTTACCTCGAATAGAGCATTCGACGAACCCGCTGCACCAAGCTCAAGCATTGCAGTTGGCTCTTTGCGCCAGTCTGATCGGACTAAGTTTAAAGTACCAAAGCGTAAAAAAACAGAATCGGAAAAGTTGGTCAGGTAGGTTCTGATGAATCTAATTGATTTAAAATCGTAGATGTCGCCCACTCGATCGTAAGAACTCTCGTCGGTAACAGGGATTTTAAACTGATACCAAGTTACTTTTTCAGTTTCGCCATTATCGAGTTTAACAGTGGCTTCAATTTTATCAACAATGAAATTTTGTCCAACCTCAAGATCCTCATGCCTGATACTGACACGATATTGATAATAAGCTTCCATTTCGTTAAGCGTATTGTCGCCATTTATATCTTCGGTATCGGGGTTTTTTTGCCCCAAGGTTGAATACGACTCGTCACTCATTTCGTTGGTTGGAGAGTTTTTATCGGGATTATTATACCGTTTGTAACGTTCAAAAATGGAGGCTTTATTTTTGTCGTGTCGATTGCCTCTGTAATAACTAAAGTTGTCGTTGGCAGGGTCGGCAAGTACTTTTTCAAAAGCATCGGGCGAAAGGATATCCTTCAACTTATCGATGTAATGCGCGAAATGAATTTGTTCATCATCGTCACTCAAACCATCTAATCCAACGTCCTGATATTTTCGGCTTTCCGTGTCGTTATCAAATCCAGATCCCATCTGGGTTTTGGTCGATACCCGCCCCCAAGCTGTGGTTTCAACCGACTCTACTATATTGCTTGTAGGCAAACCGTTCTCGAACGATTTCCTTGAATCTTTCAAAACATCTTCCGAAACGTTACCTAAGTTAAAGTAAAGGTCGCCTCCCTGATGGGTTCCATTTTTGTCGTAAATAAATGGATCGAGCAGCCAAAATTCGATGTATTCAACATTCGCTGTTTCGAAGTTGGTGGTGGTAATGTCGCGCATCATCCCCCCCCAACGCGTTTGGGGTTTCAACAAATTATTATTTTCGTCGACTCCAGCCGAAATCCCAGAAAGAGGTTCACTGTCGAAGTTATAAGGACCTTTTTCGCGGGGATAATAGGTCAAATCGAGCACCGATAACCAATTTGCACTTGTAGCTGACAATTCACGACCTGGGAATATTTCGTGTACAAAAACAGTACGGGTATAATGGTTTGAACGGTAATCGGCGTTGGCTTTCATGTAATCGGGCATGGTGTTGTCGCGCACGTTGTTAAACAAACGATCGATGTAATACCACGACAAGTTGGCTCTGTTATAGCCATAAGCGAGACTATCGCTGAGCGAAGCTTCGGGAAAACGGCTTTGCCCCTGGGGTGTTGAGGCCAAATACCAACCACTAGGATTAGAGAGCATGTAAGATGTTTCGGCACCTTCAAAGTCGTCGATATAAATTTGGTTTCTGGTTGCTTTCGATTTCCCAGTAATTAATTTGGCCACTTCACCCTCAACGGAAATACTCGATTCGACATTGGATTTGTAAAAAGGAATCAGATTGACCACATCAGTTAAAAACTGCGAACGGTCGCGATACTGAAAATCGAGTCCCAACATAAGGTTTGAAACTGGGTCGTTGCCCAATTCCACTTTATTAGTAATGGGTCGCTCGTTCATAAAGAGCATGGTTCCGCCAACATTAAACTTATCGGAAAACGCATAATTGGCATAAGAGCCTAACATGGTTTTGCGCTGCGTTGAAATTAGCTCTTGGCTTTCGGTCGAAACCTGAATAGGCGTACCTGACTCGGCAATTCCACTGTCAATTATGGTTATTCTGCCCATGGCATAATCAACTGTATATTGTTGATTTTCGATCAATTGAACACCGCCTGCCATTACTTTAACCGAACCTGGAGCAAGGTTAAAAGCGTTGAGCATTATTTCGCTACCCGACGACCCCTTGTACGATCCGACCATGTAAAATTTATTGTGCGAAAAATCTTGCTCGGCTTTGGTTTTTGTTTGTTCGTAAAGCGTTGTATAAGCATATTTTAGTTTTAGGGCATTGTCGCTCAAATTATCGGCAATATTTGCCCCAAAAGGTTCCAAAACCGGAAAAATGATACGCCCGTTTTTACCATAAACAGTAAGACCTTCAACAAAGTCGAACATTCCGTCGCCATTTCGAGCATAATCGTTTTGCCCGTTCATGTTATCGAGGTTCATTAAGCGCAACAAGATGGTATCTTTCAGCTCACCTTCAGGTAAATTGGTAATGAAGGTATTGGTTGATTCATTTTTATAAAGAACCTGAAAATCAAAATCACTGGGGCTTAAGTCGTAAGCGCCCAAGCTGTAAACGTTTTTCATCATCAAATTCCAGGTAGGCATCTCGGGTGACAAGTTGGTTCCTTTTAATAATTTCAGTATCAAAGCTTTGTCAGATTCGATACCGTTTGTGGTAAATTCGCCCACTTGATAAACTTCGCCACCAACAGTATATTCAAAAGCAATGGCCAGCACCTCGTCGTTATTTAAAGAGGAGTTCAGCGAAATAAAGCCCAACTTGGGGTTAAAAGAAAATTCGCTATCACTTAATTTTCTTGATTGTTCAATACGTTCCCAATCGCGAACATTTTCGAAACCATACGCTTTTAAAGGCTCCAGTGTATTATTAGTTAAAGCCGCTTGGCGTATATTTGAGTAATTATTTTTTAATTCCGAATACATATTATTAGCACTATTGGAAGGGTAACGGCTTCCATTTCCATAGAACTCGGGAACCTTGTTAGTAATGTGCTGATCGGTTTCACCCAAATCGACAAAAGCAATAATATTGCGCGACGAATTATAATTTTGGGATTTGTTGGTAACCCATACTTCAATTTTATTCACAACCACCGGAGACGTAATCACAGGCAAAGTACTCAATGCCTTATTGTAGTTATCGCGAAAATACTTCGATATAAAAAAGTGTCTGTTCTCGTCGTAATCAGATGCTTTTATCTCGAACTTGGTTTTTTGCGCCCCCCCTTCGGTTTCAATAACATTAGACTCGCCCTTGTGTTGCGAAATAACCGTGGTTACATTTAAACGGCCAAACTGCATTTCGGTTTTTACACCAAAAAGATTGGTTCCGCCCTGTATGAGCGAACCATTGAGGGGTAACGATACGTTACCTGCCTCGATCCGACGCAATATCTCGTCTTCTTTTCCTGTGTATTCAAGGTTTGTTTTGTTCTCGAAGTCGAATGTAGCCATGGTGTTATAGTTAAAATCGAGATTTACCTTATCACCAATTTTCCCATTCACCCTAATATTGATTTGATTTTCGAATTCGAAACGTGTATTGCGTTGTATCCTCTCGGGTAAACTACCATCATCAATAAAAGTCGATTCGAGCCCAGCCGATATTTCGACATAACCTTGAGGCCTAATATCGATGACTTCGCTACCAAAAATATTGGAAAAAGCTTCGCTTTCAATTTTTATCTGAGGCAACAAGCCTTGATGTTGCTGGGTTTGAATATTTTCGACTGATTTACGGGTACGCCAATAATCTTTTACCGATTGGTCGAAATCGTATTTAACATACTCTTTCAAACTCATGGTTTTGGGCAAGCGATAGTACATATCGCCAATTTTCTCATAAATTACATATTGCTCGGTAAGGTGATCGTACTCGATTTTGCGTTCGATATTTGAAGGGCGGGTTAAATAAAGAGGCCCTTGTTCTACCTGATCGGGGTACTGAAACTCGCCTTCGTCGGAGAAAGGATAAACCAATGTTCCGGTGGTATCAATCTCGACAATGGTGTTTTTCCCTTGTGCAAAAGATTGATTAAAGATAACTGTTAGCGTTACAGTTAACAGGAGTGATATGTTGAGCGTTAAATTTTTCAAAATAAAAAAACGGGCTTTACATTTGTTTCAATGCAACCTTAATAATTCGTTCAACCGTATTATCAGGTTCTTCTCTTAAAATTTTGTCAACCACCTTCTCGGCGTTCTTTTTGACAAATCCTAATGTTACTAATGCTGATAACGCTTCTTCGCGGGCAGTATTGTTTGAAGAAGAAAAAATATTGGTGGAAATAAAGGTTTTTTCTAATTTATCTTTTAGCTCAACAATGATGCGTTGGGCAGTTTTAATGCCGATGCCTTTCACTGTTTTCAGCCTTTCAAAATCGCCCGACACAATTGTTTCTTTTAACTCGTTGACAGTGAGCGAAGACAAGAGCAAAACACCGGTATTGGGTCCTACCCCCGACACGGAAATAAGCAACCTAAAAAGTTCTCTTTCCTCGAAGTTATGGAATCCGAATAATAAGTGGGCATCATCGCGAATAACTTCGTGAATGTATAAACGTGCATTTTTATGACCGCTTAAAACGGAATAAGTGTTTACTGAAATATGGACAAAATAACCAATCCCGTTAATATCGACAACAGTATGAGCGGGGTTAAGTTCTATAAGTTGGCCGTTGAGGTATTCAATCATAATTAAAATTCGCTATCGGTTTCTCTGGTCAAATCGACATGATCGGATTCACCGTTGGTGTTAATTTCGTATCGGGGCAGTGGATTTTTACTGAACTCGTCGTAGGCCGAACGATTTCTAAAAATATCAATTGCCTGGTAAATTGCCTGCGTAAACGAATCGCTCGAAGCAACATTTTCGCCAGCAATGTCAAAAGCAGTGCCATGTCCGGGAGAAGTACGTACAATGGGCAATCCGGCAGTGAAATTTACGCCTTTGTCGAAAGTTAAGGCTTTGAAAGGTGCCAGACCTTGATCGTGGTACATGGCCAATATGGCATCAAAACGAGCATAAGCACCCGATCCGAAAAAGCCATCGGCAGCGTAAGGTCCCAAGGCACTAATGCCTAAATTGGAAGCCGCTTTAATAGCCGGTATAATAATATCATTTTCCTCGTTGCCAATCACACCATTATCGCCGGCATGGGGGTTGAGCCCCAATACGGCTATGCGGGGGTTGGTACATGCAAAATCGCGCACCAACGAGCGATGAAGTGTTTTTAATTTCGATAGTATAAGATCAGTAGTAATGGCAAGAGGTACTTCTTTTATGGGTAAATGCCCCGTCACAACTCCTACCCTAAAATTATCAGAAATGAGTAACATCAATGGATTTGAAGCTCCAAAATGCTGTGCAAGATACTCGGTATGCCCTGGAAAATTAAATTGTTCCGATTGGATGTTTTCCTTGTTTACAGGCGCAGTAACCAAAGCATCGATTTCGCCATTTTTTAAATCGTTTATAGCTTGCTCAAGTGCCAGGTAGGCTGCTTCGCCTGCATGAGTACTACTTTTCCCTAACTCGACCCTTACATTGTCGTCGCAACAATTAATGATATTTACTTTATTGATATCGGCCTCGTTGGGTGTACGTATTTGGTTAAAATGAAATTCGTCGCAATTGAGTACTTTTTTGTGATATGCGGCTACTTTGGGAGATCCGTAGATAACCGGGGTAAACAATTCTAACATTCTGATATCCGAAAGCGATTTTATAATCACCTCATAACCAATCCCATTAATATCGCCTTGAGTTATTCCTATTTTTATTGAGTCATTCTTCATCATCAAAAAGGTGTTATACTAGGTTAATTTCAAATTAGCCTCCGACAGGGCATTATAATTTGAGCAACAAAATTAAGTTTTTTTTTGAATAAAAGCTTATCGCTATGGCTAAGCCTATAATGTTTTGATGCTTTGATTGACTGACAAAAGAATTAGAGCTCAAATTGTACGTTCAATTTATCGATATCCTCTTGCTCCAAAAAGGCCGACGAATAAATCATGGCTTCAACTTGTCGCAAATAATTTCGTTTATCTTTACTTGGAGCATAAACATAGGCATCGAGCACCAGCACGCGGTTATTGAGCAAATCGAGTTTTGAGATACTAACAAACGGACCTCCCATAAAGTCGTTTTCGACGCGCCATAGGCCACGGGCTTCGGCACTATAATTTCCATTGTGCTTAAATATGCTGTAAACAACGGGCAATTCCATTTCGGTAGTCATGTAGGAGCCAGCTATGGGACCGGAAACATTATTGTATAAAGCGACATTACGTTTGGCCACCATGTAGTTAGCAGTAAAAGTACTATCATCTTCGTAAGGATAACTATACACAAAAAGCCCTTGGCTTATTTCGGCAGTTTCGAAGCGAATCCACATAAAATCATCTTTATTTTCGACAACATTAAAACCCGGAGGCACGTTTATCGAAACGCCAAAGCGTTTTTCTACTTGGTTTGAAATAGCTTTATCGTGGTATTTCGAATAGTTTAATAGAAGACGATCGCGCTCGGCCCTTAAAAAGAAAGCGACCATTTTATCGGCATTGCTGTTAATGAGTTGAACAGCCTCGTCGTTTGTTGGTGCATCAACTAACAACACCGCCTGAGTATAAGCATGTACATCTCGCTTAAAGGTCACTTTAGGGGTTTCTATTTTCTTGTCAATTTTAACAATAACCAAGTTTCGGCTAGTGCGGAAAATATCGCCAAAGGCCTCGTGCGGAATATTGATCAGGTCGAAAACGGGTTCGTCTTGCGGTAAGCTCAGTTGTGGTTGTCCCAATAT
>DATERL010000018.1:0-25393 GCA_035271585.1 Prolixibacteraceae bacterium | reverse complement strand
GAATTAGTCTTCTGCTAATCATAATTTAGTTTTTAAATTCATTAATAATAAGTCCATTTGCACTTTGTTCAAATCAAAAATTTGTTTTATTGATTACATAATTAGATATTTCAGTGTAATTGTGCCACTTGTTTCGGTGATGTTGTGCCACAAAAAAAGAATGATTTCCTGACCAAAATTATTAATTTATTTGAGATTTTTTCAGTTCCACACCTTCTGCTTCATAAGTATGCTTTTGAGCAGCGATACCACAAGAGAACGAGGAAAACAATATAAATGAAACCACTATAAAAATTCTAATTTTGCCGATGAATTTAAAAAGCAAATAAAATTGTCGTTTACATCTGTTTGATTTCTCCATAACCTCTATGATTTCAAGTATTACAAACCTATTGTTAGCTTAAGTATCCCTGCTGATAATGGCGCAACAGTTATGGTTGTTACATTGTTGGCTGGTGTTATTTCCTTCTTCTCAACCTTTACTGCATTTGGCGATTCCATTGAGTTGGCTGTCATTAGTGACCCAGGTGCAATAAAATCATAGCCAGCGCCAATCAGCGATTTCCAGTCTCCTACAATTTTCAATTCATAAGTGGTCTCGGTAGGATTTACAAGCTTTACAATTACGTTTTTCCCATCTTCTGAAAGCGTAGTTGAAACACTCAATTCGCCCGTTTCGCCTGTGTAAATCAATCTGTTTTTTGAGAAATTATCGTACCAAAGCTTGGTAACAAGGTAATTTGGTGCTACAAAAACACCTTTATAATCGAAATTGATAAACGAATTGTTCCATTCAGGTGCGTCGGTGCGACGGATAAACAGCGCAGCAGCACCCATAGCAACCACTGGTTGCTTCTCGCACACGTTCAAAAAACCTCCAGCAAAAAGTCCGGTTCGCCAATCAATACTACTCAAATTCCACTCAGAAATGTATAGCTTAATATTTGGATTAGAACTGGCAGCAATCATATCGGCATATTGCTGGTATTTCGCTGCCAATTTTCCTGGCCCCGTTGCATAACCATTAGGATTCTCATAATGATGCAAACTCATGTAGTCAAAATATTTTCCTGAACGTTCAATCATTCCCTTATCATCCTCAAAACCCCCACAAACAGCTATTTTAATGCTTGGGTCGACTTTGCGCATGGCTGCTGAAAATTCTCGTACAGAGGCTTCGTATTTTTCAATCCCAAACTCCCACATTTCGTTGTCGATTTCCCAACACTTTACATTGTAAGGCTCGGGATGCCCGTTGGCAGCGCGTACTTTGCCCCATTTACCTGTAGCAGGTTCATTGCAATATGAAACCCAGTCCACAGCTTCTTGAAGAATCGCAGCGTGTTCCGATTCCGGGCGGTCAAAGCCAATGCGAACGACTATTACGGGCTCTGAATTGATTTGACTACAAAGTTGAAGGAATTCATCGGTTCCAAAACTACTCTGGTCGATATTCAGCCACTGATAATTAGCCAGACGCTGGCGATTTTCCTGTAGTCCAACGCCCCATTTCCATCTGTATTGAGAGGCAAAACCACCCCCTGGCCAACGCAAGTTGGTTGGCGCCAGTTCCTGCACAGCTTTATAAATATCGGGGCGAAAGCCACCAATATTAATAGCTGTTTGCGACATCATACTCACCTGATCAACTTGTAGAGTGCCGCCTTTGGCTCCGATGTTCAGGATTGCATCTCCTTCAAAACCTGTAGCATTGAGTTTGAATTCGTATTTTTCCCATTTTGCATTTGGTTTGCCAATAGTTTGAGCGGCTACATTTTTACCTCCGGCAGTAAATGCAAGAGTTAATTCTGCTTTTCCATCACCTTTAGCCCATATTGAACCAACATAAGTTTCTCCTTTTTTGAGGTAGAATGGCCCTTGCTGAACTCCAGTTATTGCAGCGCCTGCCGTAATCTTTTGCGAGTATTTCATATTCACGGCATCGTCTTTCACCATTACGAAAATTCCCTTGCCAAACGATTTCCACTGAGGCGCGACTGCGGGATTTGCCACCACATCGGGCATGCCAGACATGTAAACAAGGAAACGGTCTATCGAAGAGACCTGTATGTTTTTGTATTGCGCTTCGGTATAATTAACGCCAAGTGCAATATTGTTCTTTGCAGTAGTACTTTCCAATTCGGCATAAGTAAGCACCGTTTCACCATCCCATTTCACTTTAACTTCCTTGCCCGAAACTTCGATATAAAGGTTGTGCCAAGCCTCGGCTTTGTCTATCTGACCAGGTTTTGGAACTGCACTCGCAACCACTTCCCAGATAGCCACTTGTCTCATTTTACCATCACGTTCCTGACGTTCGATAATTGATTCTTTTTCGATAGCAAAGGTAGCCTCTTTAGCCACAGGCTTTGTATCCCTTGGATTTGCTGGTTGATATTGTGGGTCGTGCAGGCGAAAACGATAATGCAAACTGTCGGAACTATTTTTAAAAACCACACGCATATCGGCATAACCACCGCTCCACATGTGGCGATCAAGTTTATAGCCTCGCCATTTTATATCGGTAGTAATAATGTATTTGTCAGCCTCTACGGTTGTTAATGGAATGGGTTGTTCATACAAGGTTGGTGAAATTAGAACTTCTTTATCGTCGGCATACCATCCATTGAAAAAACCGTCTCGTGGTGAGATTCCAGAATATTGTTCGGGCTCAAACGAGCGGGATGCAATCATCCCACCCCACAAACCGCCATCGGCGGAGAAATAAATGTGCTCGAAAAGCTGACCGTAAATATTAGGGTCGATTTGTCCAGAAGGTTTGTTAGACTGGATAGTAATATTTACATCTTTGGTTTGTTGCCCAAAAACTGAACTGCAAGCCAATGCTAACAATGTAAAAAATAGATATTTTTTCATTCGTTTCGTTTTTTGGTTTTTTCAAATTTTTCCAAAACCATGTAATTTTATGTTATTATATCTTTTCCCCTTATTATATCGGTTCAGAAACAGCCTTAGTATTTAAAATACTGTCCTCTCCCAAATTGGTGCTAATTGTCAATTTTCATTTTGGCGACATCACCCATATCTCCAGTATTTCCTACGTATGGGCGGATAGAGAAACTGAATGCCGCCTTTTCTGTTTTAAGCAAATATTTTTCCATAGGCCCAGGGCCGCAACTTCCGCCACCCAATCCACAATGCTGCATATCAACTGTCAATATTGTTTCTTTTCTGCGCGTTAGTTCGTATGGATGATTCGCTTTCTCAAGGTCGAGTGGTGTATAATGCAGGGCGCTGAAATCCATTACACTATTTGCAACAACCATCATTCCAATGCCGTTATGGTTACTTACAGTAAACCATCGTACATTTGACCGGTTTCCACAGTCTTGTGTACGTAAATAGGGTACAAACATATCATCGACAGTTGTCTCATAACGACCAATTGCAGCCGAACGCAGGCGATCACGATAATTTTCATGAGGTCCTGCCCCATAGAAAGTTACGTTTTCAAAACCTTCGGGCATTTGTAACAAGAATCCCAGTTTAGCTATTGGATAATCTAGTTTATCAGGGTCAAACTCAGTAGTCACATCAACAAAACCATTTCCATATATTTTCCATGTAGTTTGCTGACGAACGGCATATCCTTTGGGCGATTTTGAATTGATAGTTACCTCAATGGCTAAAGCATCTCCCTTTTTAGATACAGAGATATTTTTCACTTCAGGGCTCATGTTATACAGAGCAGCATCACGCCATTTGGGTCCGTAACCTCCTCCAAACATATAATCGTTATCTACTGGTGCACGGAAAATATTAAACATCGGACCTGCAACACGTGAATTATTCAGCGTATCCCAATAAAGCATTGTTGTTTGACGACGAACGCCATAAATTGCCTCAGGTTTGGTTTGTAATACGGGTGTTCCAAAATAATCAAGATCTGTAATGGTGCCAACTCGCTTATTGAATTTCAGATTAAATGATTTACCAGAAACCAATATCCAATCCCCTTCTTCGGTATATGAAAGCGAGGAAAGCGACTGGGGATGAAAAGGCTCAACAGTAGGCGCATCGAGTGGTACAGCCATTTGTTCCCATGCAACCACATGCCCCCGTAAAGCCCATCTCTCGTCAGTTCGCAATTTGAAAATCACTTTCAGAAAATATTCACTTCCCGCTTTCAATTGCGGTTTGGCAAGCGGAATGCTGACTTCGGTTGATTGTCCTGGCTCGATATTAAGTGGAGCCATTGTTCCAGCTTCAATCACACTGCCATCACAACTCAATTCCCAACTAAAATCAAGTCTTTCTAAATTGATGAACTGGTATTTATTTTTAACGTTAATTTTTCCGTTAAGAATATCTTGAGGACTAATACCAATATACTGATACACTTTTTTCACCTCTTCCATTTTGGGAGTGATGCTGCGGTCGGGCGTTGTTAAACCGTTAATGCAGAAGTTCCAATCGGTTGGTCGGTCGCCATAATCGCCACCATAAGCAAAAAAGTATTCTCCTGGTTTTCCTGGAACTTCCTTTTGCAGCCCTTGGTCAACCCAATCCCAGATGCAAGCACCAATAAGTCTTTTATGATTTTCAATCACATCCCAGTATTCTTGTAGGTTACCCACTGCATTTCCCATAGCATGAGCGTATTCGCACACAAAAAATGGTTTGGGATCATCTTTTGCCCCTATTTCATCAAGCCATTCAACGCCTGGATACATAACCGACTCAATGTCGGCTACCTTATTATAGCCCTCATAGTGAATGGGACGTGTATTATCTAATTCCAGCATCGCTTTTCGGCAGGCTTCAAAATTAACACCTTTCCCTGCTTCATTTCCCATAGACCAAATAATGACGGATGGATGATTTTTGAATGCTTCAACCATGGATACAACTCGGTTAACGTGTGCTTTTTGCCAGCGAACATCGTGCCCCAACGACTCTTTATCATAGCCCATGCCATGTGATTCTAGGTTGGCTTCACTCACCATGTATATACCGTAACGATCGCATAGTTTGTAAAAATCGGGGTGATTAGGATAATGACTGGTACGAACGGTGTTAATATTAAATTGCTTAAATAATTTTACATCCTGTAACATGATTTCGTAAGGGACATAACGTCCGTTTATCGGATCAAGGTCGTGGCGGTTGACACCTTTGAGCAAAACACTTTTCCCGTTTACCCAAAGCTGTGAATCCTTAATCTCAATTTTACGGAATCCAAATGGAGTTGCAACAACTTCAAGGGTTTCTCCTGAAGCATTTTTCAATACAAACACCACCTGATATAAATTGGGTATTTCGGCCGACCATAAATCTGGGTGGTCAACTTTAGTTTCGAATGATAGGGTTGATGTTTTTTTTCCTACAACAGAGGCTGAAAGTTGTTTTACAAAGACAGGTTTTTCATTTTTAAATAATTGACCGTCTTTCAATACATATCCTTCAACAGAAATAGCACCTTTAAATCCTTTATTTACAAATGAAATCTCTGTTTTAAGTATTGCTGAAGTAAAATCATCGTTCAAATCGGACTGCACAAAAAAATCGCTGATATGGAATTTAAGTGTGGCATATAAAAAAACATCACGAAAAATACCACTTAAACGCCAAAAGTCTTGATCCTCCAAATAACTACCATCACTCCACTGATATACTTCTACCGCCAATGTATTATTGCCTTTTTGAAGATAAGAAGTGATATTAAATTCGGCAGGTGTCATACTTCCCTGACTATAACCAACTTTTTTACCATTTATCCAAATATACATGGCCGACTGAACACCAGCAAAATGCAAATAAACCTCGTGTGCGTCCCATTCATTCGGAACAACAAAATTGCGCCTGTAGGAACCTACCGGGTTTGGAAATTCACTATTAGTCCAACCAGCATAAGCTGGGGTCATAACGAAAGGTGGATTTTTAACAAAAGGATAGGTTATGTTGGTGTAAATAGGTTTTCCATACCCTTTCATTTGCCAGTTCGAAGGCACTTCAATATTATCCCAGTAGCCCACATTAAAATCAGGCTTGTAAAAATCAACGGGGCGTAAGTCAGGCGATTTCACCCAGTTAAATTTCCAGGTTCCGTTCAAACACGAGTAAAATGGTGATTCGTTAGCATTATCGGCCAAGGCCTGATCGATAGTTGAATAAGGAATGTAATGGCTATGGGCCTGTTCCTTGTTAATACCAATCACCTGCTCATTTTCCCAGTCGTGCTGTTGAGCAAACAAGGAAGAGAATGATACGCAAAGGATGAAAATAGAGCTAAAAAATCGTTTTGTACTCATGTTTATTTATATTTAATTTTTATACTTATTACCAATTCGGATTTTGCTCTAGTGCATCCGATTTAAGGATTTCACTTTGAGGAATTGGCATCAAATACATTTTCGACACATCGAAAACTCGTTGTTCAACATCAAAGACTTCGTAATAGAGTGTTGATCCATCAGATGTAATGCGCATTCCTTTAATTGGAGTACTAAATAGTTCGCCCTTTTTCCAGCGCCTAACATCCCAGGCTCGGTGACCCTCGAAACACAATTCTATTCTGCGCTCATTCTGAATTCTTTCACGCATTTGATCTTTACTTAAGGCAGAACTCAGGTTTGGCATTTCAACACGTGTTCTTATCTGATTAATAGCATCTAAGGCGGTTTCGGATAAACTCTCAGCTGTATTTGTAGGTCCATAAGCCTCGTTCATTGCTTCGGCATAATTCAACAAAATCTCAGCATAACGGAAGTGAATCCACTGATGACGAGCCGACTGAGTATTTTTCGCAAGATTAGCATCAACGTTCATAAACTTACGCATGTAATAACCAGTTTTTGTTGAATTCTGATCCTTGTTCAAACCATCTAAGCCACCAATAAATGTTTCAATCTCCCGATCGTTATAAACCGAACCGTTATGTCCAATGAAATAACTGAACCTTGGATCGCGATTTTCATAGGGTTTCTGAGCGTTATATTGCGACGATAAGCTAATATTTTCGCCATTAATTGTTTCAAAAGCATCAACAAGATTTTGTGTTGGATTGGTCAAACCTTTCCCTTTCTGGAAACCAACTGGAAAATTATTAAACTCCAAATCGTTATTTACAAAATAAGGCATGGCAAATAATACTTCTTGGTTATAAAAATCGGACCAAATCTCAAACATCCCCGATGTTTTAATTTTATTTCCTGTTAACAATCCATAGCCTGGAAGGTCCATAACTGCTTTAGCTGCTTTGGTCGCTTTAATCCATTTATCAACATCGTTCGAAGGATTATTTAAGGGGCTTGCAGCATATAGCAGAACTCGCGATTTTAGAGCCAATGCTGATGCTTTTGTTGCATGACCAATCCAAGTTGATTCTTCATCTCTAAGGGGCAAACTTGCGGCGGCTAAATCACAATTTGAAACAATGTAATCAACACATTCGTCAAAAGTATTCCTCTTAAGGTTAAGTTCATCGTTAATTTCAAGACGTTTTTCAGGAACAATTGCTACACCACCAAAACGCTTAACTAACTCAAAATAGAAAAAGGCACGTAAGAAAAAAGATTCCGCTTTAAATCGTTCCTGATAAACTGCATTCAACCCTGGTGAACGGTTTAAGGTATTGGGATCGATAAATTTTGCGTCATCCACGTTTTCTTGAAAAATTGCCAACTTACGCAAAGATGCATAATATTTTGTATATAGCCATGCATCGGTAAAAGATTGCTTGTTCCAGCTACCATCATTATAACTTTGAACTGAAGCTAATTTATCGGTATGCTCGGCATCGTCGGTCATACATGCTTCCAAAGCCCCATCAACAGAGTGGAAACCAGCGGGTAAATCGTTGTAAATATTGGCAAAGAACCCTAATGCATAAGTATACTCAGAAAAGACCAGTTTTTCATCCTTTCGGCCATCAGGTTCAGGATCGAGAAAATTGTCACACGCTCCTAACAAGAAAAAGCCTAAAAACAATATGCTAAAGTATTTTATTTGTTTCATCATTAGATTTTTAAAAGTTAAAATTCAATCCTAAACTGTACACACGCGATGCGGGATATTGATAAATACCGGCAGTGGTATATTCCGGATCGAAAGTTTGATTCGAGAAGGTTAACAGGTTATAGCCATTCAAATACATACGTATTTTCTCGAATCCGGCATGTTTCAATTTTGCGTTCGAAATGGTATAGCCCAATTCAATCGATTTTAGTCGGATATAGTTGTTATCGACCAACCAAAAATCAGACTCTTTTGAATTATTGGTATAGTTACTTGCTGTAAGTCTGGGATATTTGGCTGTTTCGGCAGTTTCGGGTGTCCAAGCTTGTGACGCATTGATTGAAGCATTTTTATTTAAAAATGGTATTTCGAACAATGGATCATAGGTGTATGAACCCGAAGTTCCCTGCCAAAGCATCGAAAAATCGAAATTTTTATAATTAACATCGCCACTGAAAGAAAATATCAAACCAGGATACCAACTTTTGCCCGATGCACTAACATCGTTAGCATCAACTGTTCCATCTTCGTTATAATCGAGGTACTTTAGGTCACCGGGGCGGACTGTTCCAAACGATTGTTTTGAACTGTTTTCAACATCATCATTGTCGGCAAAGAAACCCTGTGAAGTCAACATCCACATTTCACTGATCTGCTTCCCTGCATTATACTGGTAATCCCACTCTTTAGGGGCTTCCATTAAATCAAGTATTTTTGATTTCGCATAATCGGCCATTAATCGCATATCGTATTGGAAATCGCCAGTGGTTTTTCTAGTTCCAAGAGTTAATTCCCAGCCTTTGCTTTCGGTTGACCCTGCATTTTCGAGCGGTAAAGCTCCACCATAGGTTGATGGCACCCACACTGTTCTTCGAACCCAAATACCGGAACGTTTTTCGTAATATACATCGCTTGAAAAATAGATTTTACTGTTCAGCAAATCACCATCAAGACCCACATTATATTTAGTCCCAACTTCGCCCCTCAACTTTTGGTTACCTACTGTTGATTCGTAAGAACCATTGATATGCTGTTGGGGGTTTCCAAATGAATACCCACCGCCACCTGTTGACCAATCGTTAAGATAAAGAAACCTGTATGAGCCATCGGTATCGTAAGGACGATCGGAGGCAGTAAGACCTGCTGATGCGCGTAATTTCAAATAATCAATTACATTATTATCTTTCAGAAAGCCCTCTTCACTTAAGGCCCAGCCCAATGCCAATGCGGGATAGGTATAAAAACGGTTGCTACGCATAAAGCTTTCATTAGCAGTTGATGATGCAACTAAATCGACAAAATATTTAAAATCATAATTGTACCTAAACTGTAAACCAAAAGCTACATTTTTATAAGAAGGGTTATTCCCGGGAATTGAACGTTGGTTTATATCGAAAAAAGCAAAGGCATTTACATGGTGCAAATTATTAAAAACCCTAGCATAATCGAACTGTGAATGTTCAAACCATTGGTTGTAATATACCCCACTTGCATCGGTTCCACCAAATGTAGAGTAATCGGTATCACCATAGCCGATGTAACTTGAATCAACACGATTATATTGATATACCTTGAAATTCTTGTTCAAGCCACGATTTTTGGCATTATTAAAATCAAAACCTGCACGCGATGAAAAAGTTAATCCTTCAATCCATTTATTGAAATCCACTTTAAACCCAACACTTGCATCAAAAAGCCTACGTAGTGACTCGGTATAACCACTTTGGGCTATTAAACCGTAGGGGTTATTCTGAAAAGAAGTGGTTCCTCCAATCGAATTATCTTCGTTAAAAATTGGATACGCATTGGATGGAGTAGTTGAAATTGCGTTAAATATGCTCCAAGCATCTTTGCCTGGATAATGTCTAATTTCAACTCGTCCGGCCATATCAAGAAAAGCTGAAACCATTGAATTGACATTGATATCGACATTCGACCTAAAATTAAAACGTTGATAGTTAGTATTGGAGCTGTATTCGTCGTTTTCGTCACCATACTTAAAAACGCCATCTTGGTTCAAATAACCAATCATCGCAAAATAACGGGCATCTTTGTTCCCCCCCGACATGCTAACATTCACCTTTTTCTGGTAGGTGATATTGTTAATAAATTCATCGATATAATTGTTATTAGGGTACAAGTAAGGATTAGCCCCGGGATCGTTTTCAACTGTTTTTCTAAATCCTTCAACATCATCATCTGAATAAAAGGCTTTGTCGTGGCCATCTAATTTCCAAGCCTTGTTGTAAAGCTTAACATAGTCGTAAGCGTTCATATACTGACGCAGTCCCTCTGTTTGTTGTAATGAAAAACTGCCATCAACACTAACATGCCTTGGTGCAATTTCGCCCCGTTTTGTAGTAACCAGAATTACGCCATTCGCCCCACGTCCGCCATATAAAGCAAGTGCAGCAGCATCTTTCAATACAGTAATTGATTCAACCTCGTTTGGGCTTAGTTGCGATAAATCGCGTTCAATATGATCGACCAATACCAGTGGAGCATTTGATGTTGTGGTTTTTAATCCACGAATATATGCGGTATAATCTGTATTTCCAGGTTCATAATTTGAGGGAAAAACAGACAAGCCATTTAAGCGGCCAATTAATGCATTTTGTAGATTCGGACTATTTGTTTTCCTCAATTTCTCACCAGAAACAGAAGAAACAGCTGAATTAATTTCTCTTCTATCAATAGAAGTGTAGGCAACATTCACCCCCTTTGTTTCGGGCGTTACTTCTGAGACAACTGTCGAATCGCTAAACGAATATTCACCTTCGGATTTTTGAAAGTTACTTGAAGGCTCCTGTCCGATAACCCAATGGCTCAATACCATTAGATAAGCGACAATTGTAATTTTAAAAAACATATACATTTTATTTTTCATAGTCATTTCATTGATATTATTTACATCGGACTAATCCTTATTCTTCTACGGCACTCCAACCTGGATTATTTTTCAGATTAAAGCTCTTATTTAGTTCTGCCCGAGGAATTGGATAACGATGCATGTAATCTTTAAACACTCTTTCCATAATTTTTTTACGTTCCAATTTAAAAGAACCATCTGCAAGTTTAGTTGTACGTATTCCATAAACAGGTTGATTAAAATACTCAACGCCCTTGTTCCAACGAATAATGTCGTACCAACGCTGTCCTTCGTAAACAAATTCAATGGCACGTTCATTCATTATCCTTTCTCTCAATTCGGATTGATTGGATGCAATAACATCGACATGGCCAATACGATTGCGGATCTGATTTACAGCCATTCGTGAAGTGAGTCCAGTTCCCAGTCCATCATTATCGGGACCAAAAGCTTCGTTCATTGCTTCGGCATAAATCATCACCACATCGGTATAGCGGATATAATTCCAATTCATATAGGTTGAACCTGTTGTTGGAGTTAATGCAGGATCCCAAAATTTCTTTTGAATATAACCTGTACGTGTCCAATTCACACCTTCATCGATGTGTTTACCCGGCGAACCATTTTCATTAAAGAAAAGTTCAATGCCTTCCTTTGCATCAAGCCAAGGTTCTCCATTCAATAAAAAAGTATATTTCATGCGCGGATCGCGATTTTCATACATATTTTCATCAGAATGACCTGACTCAGAATTAAAATTAGGATTCAATCCGTTATAGTTTTCAAGGTTGTTTATAATTCTATGTCCGTCGCTTGTTTCATACATATCCATCAGGTTTTGTGTAGGACAAGGGGTGGCCCCCCATTCGGTAGACCAAGGACGTGCACCAACACCCAACTCAAACGAGCCCCAATTAGGCAGTGACATTTGGCTGTTTCCATACCCACCGGGGCCACCATTGCGCGCAAAAACAGTTTCGCTAGTGAAAGGCTTACCGTAGAAAACATTTTGATATTCCTCTTTTGGAACCAGGGAATACCTTTCCAGGGCGATAACATCGTAAGCTGCCTGTGCAGCCTTTTTCCATTTTTCATTATTGTTCTCAGGGTTATTTAAGGGACTTGCAGCATACAACAATGTACGGGCTTTATAAGCAAGAGCTGCGCCTTTTTCGGGGCGCCCCAATTCAGAACTTGGAAATGTTAAAGGAAGCAAAGCGGCAGCTTCATCACAATCGTTGCATAATTTCTGCACATAATCGTCATACGAATCACGCGGCAAATCCATATCGTCGTCGGTATTAAATGTCCTATCAATATAAGGAACACTACCATAACGCTTTAGTAATTGGAAATGAAAGAAAGCCCTAAAGAAAAGAGCCTGACCTTTTATTTCATCTCTTTCGGAATCACTTAAATTCTTAACAACATCGGCGTTATCGATTATGCGGTTACAGATCCTAATGGCTTTATATGATCCGGTCCATGGCCAATCAACTTCAGCCTGTGCACCCTGACCTGCAAACCAACTTCCCATATTCAAGCTCGCACGTGGACCTGCATCGTTACGAGCACCATCAGAAAGATCGGTAGCATCTTCGATGTTTGACATTTGCATACTACAAAACCCACCAAAAGAATAGGCAGCCCATGAATTGGGAGGTGAGTACCACAAATAGATGTACAAACCATCAACGTATTCTTTGAATAGTCTGGCATCGCTAAAGACAGCACTTTCCGGCAAATCGGAGCTTGGAGCTTTATCTAAATACTCTTCACAACTGCTTAAGCTTATTGCCAAAAGCAATAGAAAAGTATAATATATATATTTTGATTTTGTTCTCATAATTCAAACTATTTAAAAGGTTACATTAATACCAAATGAATAAACAGCCATTTGAGGATAATTTTGACCAAAGCCCCATTCAGGATCACCTTCGGGTGCAACTTGCTTGACCTTAGTCCATGTAAATATATTGTTGGCTGTACAGTATATTCTTAATTTAGAAAGGTTCATTTTTGAAAGCAGACTATTATTAAGCGTATAACCGATTTCAATATTTCTTAATTTCAGATAACTGTTATCAAGTAAAAAATAAGTACTAACCTTTTGATTTGGACTTACACCGTTGTTCAAGCGCGGATAGGTTGCTGTAGCCCTTGTATCAACAAGTTGACCAGTAAACGGATCGGTATAATAGGCCCAACGATTAAGATGATGATCGAGTAATTTTCCATTTTTATTTGTAAATTCAAACATCATCCCATCGCCAATATACATGTTGCTGAATTCAGTCCCCTGAAAGAGCATACTAAAATCGAAGCTGGCATAATTGATTCCTAATGAAAATCCATAATTCAAATTTGGAACATCGGTATAACCAATATGAGTTCGGTCTTTATCGTCAATTATATTATCATTACTAACATCGGAATATTTTAAATCGCCGGGACGTACCGAAGTACCAACTTGCTCGGGTGATTTAGCAATATCTTCCCAATCCTGAAAATATCCTTCAACTATATAACCTTGAAACTGACCAATGCTTTGTCCCTCATCTTTTTGCCAAGTAACCATGTTAGGAGGTTCATCCTTGTTTATGATTTTGTTTTTTGCAAAGCTTATATTGGCTTTAATCCAATAATTGAAATCATTGCCTATTTTATTTCGATGTGTTACATCGAATTCGAAACCTTTATTCTCGGTTTCACCAATGTTTGCAGGAGGTGCATCGACACCAAAATAGGACATAACCGTTTGACGTTTCATCAAAATATCGCTACGTCTTTCATAAAACACATCGGCATTAAAGCTTAGCAAGTTGGAAAAAAAAGCACCTTCGAGGCCAATGTTTGCTTTTCGGGCTTTCTCCCAAGTAACATTGGGGTTTGATGCTGCCGTTTCATATATATATTCACGATTTTCAGCATCACGTCCAAATTTGGCACCCGCATCAGGAGCATTCGCCTTTTTAGAATTAAAATCTTGAATATAAAGAAAACGATCGCCTCCAATTTTATCATTACCCACTAAACCATAAGAGCCTCGTATTTTTAAAACTGAAATATTGGGCACTCCATCTTTTATAAAGTCCTCTTCAGAAAGTAACCAACCAAGCGAGAATGACGGAAAAAATCCAAATCGTTTTCCTGGAGCAAAGTTTTCAGAACCATTGTATCCCAAGTTAAACTCGGAGAAATATTTTTGGCTGTAATTATAAGTAAGCCTGCTTACAAGCCCTGAATAACGATAAGGGATACCACCTCCTGTACGATAATCGGACTGATTATAAAGCAATAATGCGGTTACATTATTCTCACCAAAATTACGATCGTAAAACATTGAAGCATCAATGTATAGTTTTTGACGTTCATTACTATTACCCCACAAATAGTTGAATGGTTCATCGGCACCTTCGTATTCGTAATTATAAGGATCGCCAGGTTGCGAAATAAGATGCGACCACATCACCTGTTCGCCATATCTTTTTTCATCGTAATAATAGCTATCATAAGCCACTTTAGAATTGATTGAAAGTCCTTTCAACAATTTATTCAAGTCGTATTTAAAAGCAAAACTGGATTCGACAACATAGTTTTGCTGTTGCATGAATCCCGTTTTATTTAGTGCTGCCCAGCCATTTGTTTTATTCTCACCATAGGCAGGTCTACCGTCAGGATTCAGAATGGCTGATTCGTATGGTGCCTGATGATTGATCACTCCTAAGGCATCGCCTGCTGAGTTCCAGGTCGCTCCGTTGGGTAAGTTTTTGTTCTCGAACCGTGCTGCCAGATTGATAGAAAATGTTAAATCGTCGGTTACATCCAAATCGAGGTTTGAGCGCAAATTATAGCGATTAAAACCAAAGTTAGTGGTTTTTGAATCGGTTTTAAATATCCCTTCCTGATTCAAATAGCCCATTGATACAAAATACTTTGCAGCATTTGATCCACCAGCAATATTTAAATTATACTGCTGCTGTGGAGTGAAATTCCGAACCAATTCTTCCCACCAGTCAATATCGGGATAATAATAAGGATCGGCAGTTCCACTTTTATAAGCAGCCAGATCGTCGGCCGAGAATCCACCGTTTTGTCGCAACAACGAAGTAACTTGCTCTTTACTCATTTTCAAACTAGCATCCTCATTAAAAACATCGGTATAGTAATCATTTAGAATGGCTTCATTCTTCATTAAAGCCGTTTCGTATGAGCGCAAAAAATTAGGGGTACGCGTTGGTACTTGCACTCCCAACAAAGAAGTAAAACTCACCTCTGGTTTTGCATTTTTACCTCGGCGTGTTGTTATAATTATTACACCATTGGCGCCTTTAACACCATAAACGGCTGTTGCAGAAGCATCTTTCAATATAGATATTGTTTCAATTTCATTGGGATCGATATTGGTAATCGATTCTCGTTCTACCCCATCGATTATAAACAGCGGATTTGAATCAACCCAAGTTGCACGTCCACGAATAAACATCTTAGGATCTTCATCTCCAGGCTGTCCGGAAGTTTGAATTGTAACTAAACCGGGCAATCGTCCGGCTAAAGCATTTCCCAAATTGGCAGTTGGGCTTTGAACCAAATCTTTAGTACTTATGGTAGAAATGGCACCAATAACACTTGCGCGTCGTTGAGATCCATATCCAACAGCCACGATCTCATCAAGATCGATGCCTTTCGATTTTAACACAATCTTTAGTTGCGCATTGTTTCTGAAACTTTTCTCAACAGTTTCCATCCCTACAAACGAGAAAACCAACACACCGGAATTCTCTTGTATCCTAAGAGAAAATCTTCCATCGATATCGGTAACAGTTCCTTGCGTAGCATCAACACTACTTCCTTTCAAAAACACCGTTACCCCAGGTATTAGCTCCCCCGATTCGCTTTCAACAGTACCGCTTACAACACTTTGTGCAAGCCCTGCAACTGATAAGATTATCAGAAAAAGAAGCAATAAAAAGTTTTTCATTTGTTCATATTTAGTTAGTTACACATTTATTATTCAGCAAAAATTGTAGCCATCGCCAACGGAATCTGCCCACTTTTAGCCTTAATTGATATTTCTCCCTTTATATCAGTTGATTGTACAATGACCAGACATTTGCCCAAATAGACTTCCATTTTTTTTCCATTTAAAGGCGTATGGCTTTGTTGGTTGCCGTTGCCTACGGCCAATAATCTGCCTGCACCACTCACTTCAAATTCAATCATGTTGTTGGCAAAAGGAACGGGTACATCGTTGGCATCAAGCAATTGAACGGTAACGTAGCTCAAATCTTGCTTGTTGGCTTTTATGGTTTTGCGATCGGGCGTAAGCACCATTTTTGCAACTTCTCTGGCGGTTTGCACGGCAAACGACACGGTTTTTCCGTCTTTCGTTTTTCCGATTGCTTCCAATTTCCCGGGTTCGTATGGCACTTCCCAAAACAGGAATGCTTCATTTTTCAAGTCCCAAGCGCGGGTTCCCAACGATTCACCATTCAGGAAAAGTTCCACTTCAGGCACGTTGGTGTAGACATGCACGGCCAGCGTATCGCCAATGGTTGCATGGTTCCAGTGCGCTTCAACATTTGGCCAGTTCCAGAACGATGCAACGTTTCGGTTGCGCGCCGATGGGTCGGTTTGAACGGCCAGGTACACAATGGGTTCGTCATTCCACAAAGCCTTTCGGAACCAGTAGCCGGGCTTGGGATTGCCGCACATGTCGATCACGCCACAATCGGCACCGCGCCACGGCCAGTTGGGCCAAGTTTTCCAAAAGTCGCAACCGTGGCCTACATCTCCAATGCCTGCCTCGCCAAGGTAGTCAAAGCCTGTCCAAAGGAATTCACCTGCAATATAGTCGTCGGTTTGTGTGGCAAGCCACTCCTTGTAGGTGCGCATTTGCCAGCAATTGTAATCGTGGTAAGGGTACATTACTGTTTCGGAGCCATAAATTACCCGGTTGGGATATTTTTTGTGGTCATCGGCATAAAGTGCTTCGTGGTAATTGTAACCCACCAGATCGAGTAAAGCACCCATGCCGCTTGAGTTTACACCGGGAATGCCGTTGCAACCGGCGGTGAAAGGGCGGGTAGTATCGTGTTTACGCGAAGCTTCGATCAACATTTTAGCAATTCGGGGGCCGTTTACTTCATTCCACTGTTCTTTTACCTCGTTGCCAATGCTCCACGCAATGACCGACGGATGGTTGCGGTCTCTGCGGATCCAGTTTTCCACATCGCGCTGGTACCACTCCTCAAAATGAGGGGCATAGCCGTGCGGGGTTTTGCCATCCATCCATTCGTCGAAAACTTCGTTGATTACCACAAAGCCCATGCTGTCGGCATAGGCAAGCAGTTCTGGTGCAGGTGGGTTGTGGCTCATACGCAAGGCGTTGCAGCCCATTTCTTTTAAAATTAAAAGTTGTCGTTTGTGGGTTTGGTTGAACACAGCTGCTCCCAACGGACCGCCGTCGTGATGGTTGTTCACGCCCTTCAATTTCACCTGTTTTCCATTTAAAATGAAGCCTTTGTTGGGGTCGAATTGAAAGGTACGCACACCAAAAGCTGTTGAATAGACATCGACAAGCTGGTTGTTGGAGCGGACTTCAACCTGAAGGGTGTACAAATTGGGCTGCTCAACCGACCACAGGCTTGGTTTTTTGAGCAGCATGTTTTGTTCTACAAGCTGTTGCTGATTCGTTTTCGCCTTGAGCCTAGTTTCGGTCTTGGCGACCACTTTGCCATTGGAGTCGAGTAGTTTGGTTAGCACCGTACATTGTTGGTCGATTTCGAGTTCGTTGTTCACTTCGATGCTCACATTGATGTTGGCTTCCTGCTCGTTGGCCTTAACGGTGTGGGCAAAAACGCCCCATTGGTTGATGTGGAGTTTCTCTTTGGAAATGAGCCACACATGGCGGTAAATGCCAGCGCCAGTGTACCAGCGCGAATTGTCCTGCTCACTGGTGTTCACCTTCACCGCCATCACATTGTTTTGGCCAACAGGATTCAAGTACGAAGTGATGTCGTAGTAAAACGACGAATAACCATAAGGCCGAACGCCCAAATGATGGCCGTTGATCCAAACCTCGCTGTTGCGGTACACGCCATCGAACAGTACCGAGAGTTTTTTGTCTACAAAACCAGGATCGGTTGTAAAGTGTTTCCGATACCATCCAATGCCGCCAAAAGTATAACCGCCCCCGGACCCTGTTGTGTAGGCCGAATCGAAGGGTTGTTCGATGCTGAAATCGTGCGGAACGTCGAGCATGCGCCAGTTCGAATCGTAGAAACTGGGCTGTTCGGCACCAGGCTGTTCGTTCAGTGCAAATTTCCAATCGAAATCAAACTGGATTTTATTGTCGGTCGCTGCTTGCTTGTTTTTGCACGATATGAATGCCAAAAGGCATATTCCTATTGAAATGACTGCTATTCGTTTCATTTTCTCTGAATTATTCAGTGATTAATTTTACTTCGGCAAACCCAGCAATCTGGTCGCCCCAAGTATTTTTCAATGCTCGGAACTTGATGTAACGGGCATTCACCGGGTTGAAATTTTTGATTTGCCACACCGGATTGTTTTTGATGTTCGAAAACTCGCCTTCGCGTACCAGGTTCCACTTTACGTTGTCGGTTGAAACATAGAATTGGTAGTTCTTAATAATGCCTGAGCTCCATTTATTCTGGTCGGGCAAGTATTTGAAACCGCTAAGATTGTGGGTGTTGCCAAAGTCGATAACCAAATCGAAGGGCATCACCTTTTCACCGCGTTTGTGCCAGGTGGTCGATGGGTTTCCGTCGAATATTTTGCTCACCTCGGCATCATCGATTCCAACTACTTTCCAATCTTTTTTCGAAATGTCAAATTTCTCAGAGCCAACGGGACTGCTTTTGCCCGTAGCGGGTTCGGTTGCAATGGCTTTCACTTCAACTTTTCCATCGGCAATGAAAGGTGCGGTGTACACCTTCGATTCGGTTGTTGGCTCGCTGCCGTCAAGCGTGTAGTAGAAAATGGGACCAATGTCGTTGGTAGAAATCGAAACCTCGCCATTTTGGTTGCGCGCTATCGATGGAGCATTTAGAAAGACTGGCGCATTGTAAATTCCGATATTGGAAATGAGCGGACATGCTTTTGAATCTGAAATTGTGAAGCGCACTTTCGAAGCGTTCACGCTTGAGAAACGCACAATGCGCTTGTAACCAATGGTGGTTCCTCTTGAAATTTCTTTCCAATCGCCTTCTGTAAAAGCTTCAACTGTAAACGATTTAACGCGCTGACCCAAGCGAATGTACTCCTGGGCCATAAAACGGTTGATGAGGGACGGTTTGCCCAAATCAATGGTCATCGATGCCGTTGTAACACTATCGTCGGTTGCCCAATAGGTTTCGGTGTTGCCATCGACGGCCTTGGACGCATTGAATTTCTTTGAGTTTCCGCGAACGTTCGACGCTTCGGTTTTCGCTTTTTCGGCCAAGTTCACGGAAAACGATTCCTTTACTGCTTGTGCAAAACCAAGGACCATTTCTTCATCGGTAGAATGTATCAAACCGTTGGGCATAATGGGGAAGTTGAGTAACAGTGTGCCGTTGTGGCCAATGGAGTTATAGTAGGTTTCCATTAAATAAGGTACGGATTTCACTTTATCGTCCTCGGCGGGGTGGTAAAACCACTCGGGACGGATCGAAGTGTTCACTTCGGCTGGCACCCACGAATCGCCGTTTTCAACGCCGTAATGCAACATTCCCCAGGGAACATCGCCTGTGGCGTTTAACAAGCTCCAATTGGTTTCGCTCACATAACCTTCCTCGGTTCCCACCCAGCGCAAATCGGCACGGTCGCCGCCGTCGTTCCAGATTACGATACCTGGCTGTAGTTTGCGTATCATTTTATAGGTGGGCTGCCAGTCGTAGTAAGTGGTGCGGTCAACATTTCTTTCACCGTAAGCGCCACCGTAATAGCCTGTTCCTCCGTGGGCTCCGTCGAACCAAATTTCGAAAACTTCACCGTAATTGGTCAGCACTTCTTTGATTTGGTTCCGGAAAACGGTGATGTATTCGGGTTTTCCGTAGTCGGGATGGTTGCGGTCCCAAGGCGAAACGTAAATACCCAGTTTCAGTCCGTACTCTTTGCAGGCATCGGCCATTTCGCGCAGCACGTCGCCCTTGCCGTCTTTCCACGGAGCATTGTTAACCGAATATTCGGTTGTTTCGGTGGGCCAAAGGCAAAATCCACAATGATGCTTGGCTGTGATGATGATGCCTTTCATGCCCGCTTCTTTGCAAATACGAGCCCATTGCCGGGTATCCAGACTGTCGGGATTAAACAAGTTCACATCTTCGTTACCAAACCCCCACGACTGGTCGGTGTATGTATTCAGCGAGAAATGGATAAATGCGTAGTATTCCATCTCTTGCCAGCTCATTTGATTTTCGGTTGGCACCGGGCCATGCGCGTCAGGAGGTGTTATATTGGTGCAATTTGAGAAGATTATACTTAGCGATAAGATAATCCCGATCAATAGATTTATTTTCATAACATATTCGTTTTAAAGATCATACTTCAACTTAAATTTTAATGTTTTTAAATATTTTGTACGATATTGTCTCATCTTCTCCATATACTTTTACGATATAGATCCCATTCTGTAAGGAGGACCCTATTTGCATGTAATTTGTTATGGCTGGTTTCTCAATGGTTTCAGCCAAACAGCCCATCAAGCTATAAATAGCTATTTTGCTAATATCGTTGTAATTGCCAATTGAGAGGTTGATCTCGTTTCTGAAGGGATTGGGAAACATTTTTATGTTGCCTTCCTTAGTTGATTTGAATCCGGTAGCTATTGAATCGCTTTCGACCTGCATAATGGCATTAAGTACACCGCGATCGCGCACAGCACCGGTACTGCGTTCAAACATGCCCCCGGGTGTATCCCAATAATAGGGGATTATGCCCTTTTCGATAACCGATTTAGTAACATACCTTAAATAGTATTCTACCGAAGCATCATGGAGTGCCTGTTCTAAAGGCGGATTCAACTTTCGTTTATAAGCCCCGTATTCGCCAAGGATAACAGGAATACCCTTGTCGATAAATTTCGTTTTCATTACACCGAAAAGTTTTTCCACATCCTTTTCTTCGCCCCAAGAGGCGTTACGGCCAGCATCTGTTTTTGAATGGTTTTGTTTTCCCCAATAATAGAACATCTTGCCCCAACTTTCATCTTTTGACATTAGGCAGAATTGATAAGGAGTATAATAATGTATTTCAACCATTAAGCGGTCGTTGATCACATCGATTGGAAGGGTGTTCATCAACTTGTTGGTCTCGTCGATATCGGTTGCAGGCCCTTGAATGATAAGGGTGCGGGAACTGTTGTTTCCTCCGGTAGCTCTCACCGCATCAATAAATGTTTGATGGTAGGTCATCAGCACCGACATGGCTGTAGCATCGTGCACATTGGGTTCGTTGGCACCTGCAAACATCAGGCGTTCGTCGTAGTCTTTAAAATACCCGGCAATTTGCGTCCAATAGGCATGTTGCCTTTGGTTTACCTCTGCCTGGTTAGCCTGGTTAACCCTATTTTCGAGCCAACCTTTATCCCAATGGGCATTCATTACTACATACAATCCAGCATTGTAACAGTAGTCAACCACCTCTTTTACACGAGCGATCCAATCTTCGTCAATAATATTGTTGACGGTATCGGAATGGCAGAACCATGCCACCGGGATGCGTATGGTGTTGAATCCTGCGGCTTTAATCGAATCGATGAGTTGTTGTGAAGTGTGGCCAGCTCCCCAAGCATCTTCTCCACAAATAGCTTCAAGGGTATTACCGAGGTTGATCCCTATTTCCAGTTGATCAGCAATTTGCTGGGCAGTCGGTAATTGAGCTTTTGCTGTTGAAACGATAAATAGTCCAATAATTAGGGTCAGCCTTGCTTTTTTAAAAAGCCGAAAAAGTAACTCAAATTTGCTCTTCATTTTAATAACAATATTGTTGCTCTGTTTTTATTTTTTTCTCTTTATTTTAATTCAATAAACTCCGGTTCATAAGGCGCAATGGTGAAATTGCCAGAATATTCCTTGTCGAATAGAATGCTGCGCGACTTTCCGTTGATTTTGACTTCTTTGGGTTCGCCGCTGGTGTTGAGGTAAAGGAAGTGCTTATCGTCGATCTGCCTTGCCATTACGCCTGTTGGTACTTCGGGACCCTTTTTGATGCCCAGCTCTTTGATCAGGTCATCGACCACACTGCCCAACACATTGCCGTTGGCAGGCAAACCCACGTAAATGGCACGGCCTTTTCCGTATTTATTTGAAGTCATGATCGGATAATCTTTGTCAAGACTTGTGAGTTTTCCAATCACCTCGGCACCTTTAGGCTCAAGAATGTCGAACCATGCCGATTCTACATCGCCCGCCTTACCTTTGTAAGTGAACTCCAGCTTTTTGCCAGTATAACCTTTTTTTGAAATCTGGTTCATCGCGTCACTTTCCTCATAACCGGAAACACGTATTCCGAAAACGTCGCTCAACATTCCCGGGAGGGTGCTTTTAAACACCTGACCAGTAGTGTCAACAATGGCCGAATTGGCGGTCATGATTACCGTGCCACCGTTTTGCACATAGTTGCGAATTTTTTGTGCCGATGTTTGATTCATTACGGCCATTCCGGGCACAAATAAGAGCTTGTAATTGAGTTCGCTTTGTGTGATTTCAAGCATCTTGCAATCCATATTTCGCCAGAAGAACATGTCCCAACAGGCTTGTGCCTGATTTTCGTGCTGAACAGGAAATGAGCCGCTTGCAATCTGGCTGGGGAACGAAAAGGCCAAACCTACCTCGGCTTTTGATTTATAGGGAAAATATTTTTCAATCTTTTTGAATTCGGTGGCAATTTGCTTGTATTCATCGTATTTACGATTGGGAAGTCCGGCCCAGTCAATCATACCTTGCAAATACTGTTCTTCGCCCGCCCACATGCTTTGCCAGGTCCAACCGCAAACCATTTGGTTGCCGTACATTAAGGTAACATAAGCTGATTTTCGTATGGAATTGGGCACCGATGCCATGGTGTTGAACTCGTTGCACCAAAAAGGCTCGTCGCTTTCGAACTGAATGCGCTGAATACCAAAGGCTGCATTCATGTCGCCCCATATAGTGGTAAGTGAATTACCCGGATAGAAACCACAGCCTTGACGTGTCATTTTACCAGAATAGGCAATTTGAGAATAGTCGAAATATTTCATCCAACTGTAGTACCAGGCGTTGGTGTTGGTAAGAGCATTGGGGGCGTTGGTATTCACTACATCAAGTACTTTGAACAAAATTTCGTTGACTTCGTCGGAAACAAAGCGTCGGAAATCGAGGATTTTTTCAGGTGCGCCGTTTTTCGATCCAGCAGCGGGCAAACCCACTTCGTCGAAGCTGTTCAGCCTGCGCGACCAGCGGTGTGTTGCCCAGGCATCGTTCAGTTTATCGAGCGTGCCATACCTGTTTTTCAACCAACCTACGAAGCGTTGACGTACGGTTTCGGAATAAGAAATTGGCCCGTCGCCCGATTCGTTGTCGATACCAAAAGCCAATAAAGCCGGGTGTTTGGCATAGCGTTTTGAAATGGCATCGGTAAAGCGAAGTGCATATTTCTGGTAATTAGGGTCGCCAACATCGTCCATATAACGATGGTTTGGATAAAGCAGACTACCGTTGGCATCAACAACGTCGATTGATGGGAACTTTTGGTGGAGCCAAATTGGTGCAGGACGAATGGCAATATCGAGAATCACATCTATTTTAGCTTTAGCAAATAAATCCATTGCTTCGTCAAACCATTCAAAGTCGAATTGTCCATCGGCAGGTTCGTAACTATCCCAAGCCAAGTGCCCCAAGCGGACGACATTCAGTCCGGCATCTTTCATCAATTCAATGTCTTTCTTTATTTTTTTAGGGTTTTTATCGTCGTGCGGATGGTAGTTGGCACCAACATAAAGGACTTGTGCATTCACGCCAGTTCCCAAAAGAAAAAGGGTGAGAACTGTAAATAGCATATTGAATATTTTCAGTTTCATTTTCATCATTTTCACTATCTAAGTTTTTCATTTATTTTAAGCGCTTGCTACGCTACTAATGACATAATTCACTAAATAACTATATGTCAATACAATAATAAATACCAATATTTATTAAGTAATACTGTTTTCCGGCCATAGATCGTTATCGCTTTAATGAGGTGGCTACCGTGGTCGAAAGTTGATGTCTCGCTTAGCCCCGGTTTAAAACCCAAGGTTATTGATATTTGACCCTTTCCGGGTCGTCTGTTCTTTTTGAAACATTTATATTTCATCTCAATCCTTCCCATCATAATCGAACCAATCGAAATCGGCGGGGTTGGTGTTTACGCTACCATTACCTGAAGCATACATTCCGATAAACGCACCAATAAACCCACCAATTTTTTCGTTCGAAATATCTTTGGTAGCAGCAGTGCCAACCAATGTCGCTTTTTCCCCTTTGGCTTGTACCCAGAATTTGTATTCCAGTTCTGTTGCACTTATTTTCAGCACCACATCGCCTTTTGAAATTTCTTTGTATTCTTCGCTTTCAACTTTATCTTGAAGGTATTTTCTGAAAAGCACCACCCGTTTTCCTTTGCGTTGGGTAATTACCAAACTGAAATGGTTAGCATCGTTGCCGCGCACCACCAAACCGGCTTCTTCATTTTCAACTTCCGGATTGAAAATCAGCTTAGTTGAAGCTTCCATATTGAAATCAGATTGTCTGCGCCCTACAAAAGCGGGCGAATCGTTTTCTTTCAAGCTCACTTTTGAACCCCTCAACCTCAAATAGCCAGGCTTTTCGGTAAGCGACCAATCGGCATCATAAGGATTCCGAAGAAAGTTCCATTGCAAGCCAAGCTTTTGATTATTAAAATCATCACGTACCAAATCTTTTTCCCAAATGTGCTCAGGAAGGTTTGGAGCAGGGAACTCTTCTATCATATTCCCATTATCGCCCCCAATGGGCCAACCATCTTCCGTCCATTTAACCGGAGCCAAAAATGTTTCGCGGCCTAAATGCTGATACCGTCCTCCTTTAGGACGTATTCCCAAACAAACCAACCACCAACTTTTATCAGACAATTGCACCAAATCGGCATGACCAATGGCATGGAAAGGACTTTCGGGCACATTCATATTTGAAATAACCGGATTGTATGGACTTGCTTCAAATGGGCCATAGGGTGATTTGCTTCGTTGAATCACTTCGCGGTGTTCGTAACCCGTTCCCCCTTCGGCCGACATCAGGTAATAATATTCATTAATTTTATACATGTGCGGCGCTTCGGGCGATGAACCACCTAAACCTGAGGCCACTAATTGCAAGGGTGTAATGAACTTCTTTTTTACGGGATCGAAAGTACCAACCATGAAATTGCCCTTATTATCGGGACTGATCCAGTACATACTGTCGTTAGCAAACATGATGGATGGATCGACATTCCAGTTGCCCACCCAAACCGGATCAGACCAAGGACCAGCAGGATTCGTGGCGG
>DATERL010000017.1:0-23483 GCA_035271585.1 Prolixibacteraceae bacterium | reverse complement strand
GTAGTGATATTGAATATATATACGCTCAGTTATAACTAAAAAAAATGTAAGTATATAAAGTGTTCCCTATTTATGAAAACTGGAAGGCGATAAAAAGTAGTTATTAATGCGCTCGACTAGGGCTTTGGCATGTATCGGCTTAATAATATAATCGTCCATACCGGCCTCTATACACTTTAACATCTGCTCCTTGAACACACTCGAAGTAACTGCAAAAATTGGTATTCGAAGTCCATTTTCCATTTTCCTGATTTGCAAAGTAGTTTCAATGCCATCAAGATCGGGCATTTGAATATCCATCAAGATCAAATCGAACTTAGTATCTTCCAACTTATTTATCGCAGAGTATCCGCTGCTAGCAAAGTCAATATCAAAATATCCCTCAAGATTATACTTCAACAACAGCCTATTTCCGGCATTGTCGTCAACAATTAAGATTTTCTTCTTGGATATCATTAAGTAAAATAAATAAACATTTGAATTCCCCTGTTTTTTTTCTCTAATGACAAAGATAGGCACAATATCAATGAATGTAAACAGGCACCTCTTCTTTTAATCAAATTAAATCATAATTTTGGGGTTTGAAATTGAACACCAAAGCTGGTTGGTCGATACACAAGCAAATGATTATAAATCAATAAAGTAGTTTTCCAAAATGAGTGACGATAAAAAAATCATCTTTTCGATGTATAAAGTAAGCAAAGCTTACTCACCTCAAAAACAAGTAATCAAAGACATATCATTGTCGTTTTTTTTAGGCGCCAAAATTGGCATTATAGGGTTAAATGGATCTGGTAAATCGACCCTACTAAAAATTATTGCAGGGGTCGAAAAATCATACAATGGTGAAGTCGTTTTTTCACCCGGATACACGGTAGGTCTTCTCGAACAAGAACCACAACTCGACAATTCAAAAACAGTAATCGAAGTAGTTCGCGAAGGTGTTCAAGAAGTTATGGATATTTTAAAGGAATACGAAGCAATCAATAAAAGCTACGAATTACCCGAGGTTTATGAGGATGCCGATAAAATGGATAAACTGATGAACCGTCAAGCCGTGTTACAAGAAAAAATTGACCTGACCGATGCGTGGAACATCGACAATAAACTGGAGCGTGCAATGGATGCCTTACGTTGCCCCGATGCCGACGAAAAAATTGCGGTTCTCTCGGGCGGTGAACGCCGCAGGGTAGCTTTGTGCCGATTATTATTGCAACATCCCGATATACTATTGCTCGATGAACCTACCAACCACCTCGACGCCGAATCGGTACAATGGCTCGAAATGCACTTGCAGCAATATGCCGGCACAGTAATTTGCATTACCCACGACCGCTACTTCCTCGACAATGTAGCCGGTTGGATACTGGAACTTGACCGTGGAGAAGGAATTCCGTGGAAAGGAAACTATTCATCGTGGCTTGAACAAAAAGCCAAACGCCTCGAACAAGAAGAAAAAGGAGTGTCGAAACGCCGAAAAACACTCGAACGGGAACTCGAATGGGTGCGCATGTCGCCCAAAGCACGACAGGCTAAATCAAAAGCCCGTTTAAATGCTTACGAATCGTTAATGAGCGAAGACATTAAAGAACGTGAACAAAAACTCGAACTGTTTATTCCCAATGGCCCCCGACTGGGCGATAAAGTTATTGAAGCCCATGGCGTATCAAAAGCTTTTGGAGATAAGTTACTTTTCGAAGACCTTGATTTTGTGTTGCCACCAAACGGCATTGTTGGAGTAATTGGGCCAAACGGAGCCGGTAAAACAACACTTTTCAGAATGATAATGGGACAAGAAAAAGCCATTGGCGGAAGCTTTTCAGTTGGCGAAACGGTAGTACTAGGTTATGCCGACCAGTCGCACACAGAAATCGACCCCGACAAATCAGTATATCAGGTTATTTCGGGTGGAACTGACGAAATAATGGTAGGTGGCCGCATGCTAAACTCCCGGGCTTATGTTTCAAAATTCAACTTTAGCGGTACCGATCAAGAAAAAAAGTGCGGTATCCTTTCGGGGGGTGAACGCAATCGCTTACACCTCGCAATTACTTTAAAATCGGGTGCCAACGTATTACTGCTCGATGAGCCCACCAACGATATTGACGTGAACACACTACGTGCACTGGAAGAAGGATTGGAAAGCTTTGCCGGTTGCGCGGTGGTTATTTCGCACGACCGCTGGTTCCTCGACCGTATTGCAACACACATACTGGCTTTCGAGGGTGACTCTCAAGTTAAATTTTTCGAAGGTTCATTTACTGAATATGAAGAAAACAAAAAGAAACGACTTGGCGACCTAACACCAAAAAAGATTAAATATAAAAAGCTGATGTAGGTTTTTATATTTATATTTACTGAAAGCAAAATAAAAACACATGACCATTTTAATCAAAAATGTTTTGCTCAATAAAACTATTTGCGATATTTTTATTGAAGGCAATACCATTTCAAAAATAGGAGAAAACCTCAATGTTGGTTCCCATAAAATAATTGACGGTAGTAACAAGGCAGCAGTTCCGGGCATGACCAACGCACATACTCATGCTGCCATGACCTTAATGCGCGGTTATGCCGACGACATGCCCTTGATGCCTTGGTTACAGGAAATGATTTGGCCACTTGAGAAAGAACTCACCGAAGAAGATGTGTATTGGGGAGCCAAACTGGCCTGTCTCGAAATGATAAAAACAGGCACCACAACCATAATTGATATGTACCATCATTTGCCAGGTACTGCAAGGGCTGTCGATGAAATGGGAATCAGAGGAATGCTAACCTTTGCCGGTTTTGATTTCGATAAGCCTGCTTTGGCCGATAATTACAAAAAAAATGTTGGGCAATATTACAAAACAATAAATCAATACTCTGACCGAATAAAATTTGCAATGGGACCACATGCAATATACTCGGTTTCGACCGAATTATTGAAATGGATTCGCGATTATGCCACCGACAATGGGGTGAGAATTCACACCCACCTGTCGGAAACAAAATCTGAAGTAGAAAATGCCATAAAGAAATTTGACTTGCGACCCGTACACTACCTGAAGTCTATTGGTTTTCTTGGCAGTGACCTTAGTCTGGCACACAGTCTTTATCTCGACGATGATGAAATAAAAATACTGGCCGATTATGGCTGCCAAGTTGTTCACAATCCAGCTTCAAACTTAAAATTGGCATCGGGGAATCAATTTAAATATAAGCAAATGAAAGAAGCCGGTGTTACCATTTGTTTGGGAACCGACGGCGCCAGTTCGGGCAATAACCTCGACATGTACGAAGCCATGAAACTGGCATCGCTTAACGGAAAGGCAGCGTGGAACGACCCAACTATTTGGAATGCCAACGACACTTTTGCCATTGCTACCGAGGTGAATGAAACCCTAACGGGCTTTAAAGCGGGGAAAATCGAAGTCGGCTACCTGGCCGATATTTGTTTAGTTGATTTGAAACTTCCCGAAATGACGCCAAACTTTAACCTCATCTCAAACTTGGTATATGCGGCCAACGGCAACGTTGTTGACACTGTAATTTGCGATGGAAAAGTACTAATGGAAGGCCGACATGTACCTGGTGAAGAACTCATTATTGAACAAGCCAGCAAAGTTGCTTTTGATCTGGTTAATCGAAAATCCAAACGTTAATTCAACGTTTCGCTTCGTAGCAAAAAACACATAATCGGTATTTCAAAGGGAACTTCCTTTTCAAATCACTATTTTTACATCATGGAAATCGTTTTAGCAATCATTTTATTTATTTTCGTAGTGGTTGCCACCGTATTTTTGGTAAAAACCAATCGAAAAAATAATGCAATCCCTAAAAAGGTTGAAGTTCCAACAGTTCCAGCAAGTGACTGTTGTGGAGCACATGAAATATGCGAAGCCGACCTTGAGAAACTGGATGATTCAATAATTGAATATTTCAACGATGAAGAACTCGATATTTATAAAAACATTGATGAAAATCAATACAACGACAATCAAATTGATGAATTCAGGGAAGTTCTCTATACTTTAAAAGTGAACGAAATACAGAATTGGTTACTAAGTATTGAACGACGAAAGATAAAACTTCCCACAGCACTTTTGCCCGAAGCACGAATGCTTATTGCCGAACAATAGAATCATTTAAGCATTTGCAATAACAAACAACCATAAAAGCAAAACTTATGATTAAACACGTTGTACTATTTAAATTAAAAAACTTCGATAGCGAAGCTGAAAAAGAAGAAGCACTAAACAAGTTCAAGACCATGTTGCTTGCACTTGAAAATCATATCCCCGAGTTAAAATACATCGAAGTGGGACAGCACTTTTTAATCGATTCGCCCTCGTTCGATTTATGCTTAATTACACATTTTGAATCGCTTACCGACCTCGACGCCTATCAAGTACATCCCGAGCATTTGAAAGTAGGCCAATTTGTCAAACAAATTAGCGTGAATCGTGCAGCTGTTGATTATGAATTCTAAAAATGTAATTGCAATGAAATTATATCCATTAAAATTTACTCCCATATTTAAAGAACGAATTTGGGGCGGCAATAAGCTTGAAACATGTTTTGGCAAAAAGCTCAATGGCAAAACTAACATTGGCGAAAGCTGGGAGTTATCGGCTGTCGAAGACAATGTTTCGCTTGTTGAAAATGGAGCACTTGCCGGAAATAGCCTGCAAGAACTCATTGAAATATACATGGATGAATTAATTGGAGAGAAAGTTTATGAACAGCATGGAAACGAATTTCCCTTATTGATAAAATTCATCGATGCTAACGACGACCTATCAATTCAAGTTCATCCAGACGATAAAAAAGCAAAGGAACGTCATCATGCGTTTGGAAAAACCGAAATGTGGATAGCACTCGACGACTCAGAAAAACCTCGTTTAATTACCGGTTTCAACAAGAATACTAACCAGGAAACCTTCTTAAAAAAATTAAACGACGGAACTCTCACCGAACTTTTTAATTATGAAGATGTACGTAAAAACGATGTATTTTTTGTGCCGGCGGGCAGGGTACATGCAATTTGCAGCGGCAACCTTATTGTCGAAATACAGCAAACTTCGGACGTAACTTACCGAATTTACGATTACAAACGTAAAGACAAAGATGGAAACGAGAGGGAATTACACCTCAACTTATCGCTTGATGTAATGGACTATTCGAAAGTGAAAGAGCCCAAAGTAGCCTACAAGCTCGAGGACAACCACCCCACCGAGCTAGTTTCATGTGAATATTTCACAACCAACAGACTGCACTTAAACAAAACCATCGAACGTGAATACTTTATGCTCGACAGCTTTGTAATTATTATTTGCACAGCAGGATCGTGCAATATTGGCGAAAAAAACGGCGAAATGGTTCATGTAAAAGAAGGTGATACAATTTTATTACCCGCAGTTTTAAATCATGTTATATATGAAAAACTGAGCAATACAGTTGATTTAATTGAAGTTTACATCAAATAAATAATTAATGATTGATTATTTAGACAAAAAAATAATTGCTTAAGTCAAACATTAGTGTTTGATACAACGATAAATAATTCCAACTATTAAAAATAAAAAACAATGATTATTAATGATGCCCGATTTGTAGTAAGCAACACCGATGTTGACAAATGCCCAAAATCTGATTTGCCCGAATATGCCTTTATCGGAAGGTCGAATGTGGGAAAATCGTCATTAATAAACATGTTAACCGGCAATAAAAAGCTAGCCATGACTTCGGGCAAACCCGGAAAGACAAGGCTAATCAACCACTTCATAATAAACAGCAACTGGTACCTAGTTGATTTACCTGGCTTTGGATATGCCCGTTTGTCGAAAACCGAACGCAACAAACTAGAACAATTCATTCGTAAATACCTCACTTTTAGAAAAAGTCTCTATGGCATATTCTTATTAATAGACTCGAGACACGAACCTCAAAACATCGATCTTGAATTCATGCAATGGTTAGGTGAAAAGGAAATACCATTTGTGATAGTTTTTACGAAAGTTGATAAACTGAATAAAACGGAACGGATGACTTTTATGGATCAATACTCCGAAAAGCTACTTGAAACCTGGGCCGAAACTCCAAAAATGTTTGCCACATCGGCCGAAACAGCCGAAGGTCGCGATGAGATTCTGAACTTTATAGATCAAATAAACAAGACCAAGTAGCTTAATAATCCAAAATACCGGAGACGAATACACAAATGACATGTTTCTTTTCAGATAAGGTAGGATTCACATTGGAACAAGCTTATATTTTTATACTTTTGTCAAGAGTTTTTTAATCAAAATCACCAAAAGCATGCCACGCAAAGCTCCGCTAAAAGTTTTCACAGGAACTGCTACTTCCTACCTAACAGAGCAAATATGTAAATACCTGAACATTGAGATGGGTAAATCGTCATGTCCGCGCTTTAGCGACGGAGAGTTCGAACCCAGCTACGAAGAGACCATTCGTGGTTCTTACGTGTTCATAGTTCAATCAACATTCCCTTCGACTGATAATCTATGGGAGTTACTTTTAATGATTGATGCCGCAAAAAGGGCATCGGCGTATAAAGTAATTGCAGTAATTCCGTATTTTGGGTACGCCCGACAAGACCGCAAGGATAAGCCACGCGTGTCGATTGGAGCTAAAGTTGCAGCCGATGTACTTTCAATTGCTGGTGTTGACCGTGTTATTGTTGTTGATTTACACGCTGACCAAATTCAAGGTTTTTTCAACGTTCCAGTAGATCACCTCTACGCTTCGTCGTTATTTGTTCCTTACATTAAAGACCTGAAGCTGCCTAATTTGGTTATTGCATCGCCCGACGTAGGCGGTACCAAACGGGCCAATACCTACGCTAAACTATTAAAAACCGACATGGTTATTTGCCACAAAACCCGCAGCAAAGCCAACGTGGTTGACGACATGACCGTAATTGGCGACGTGGTAGGCAAAGATGTTATTCTAGTTGACGACATAATTGACACCGCCGGCACCATAACCAAAGCCGCCGATTTATTAATGGCCAAAGGAGCTAGCAGCGTAAGGGCTTTTGCTACACACCCCGTACTTTCGGGACCCGCTTACGAGCGCATCGAAAATTCGAAATTACAAGAAGTTTATTTTACCGACACCATTCCATTACATAAACAATCCGATAAAATAAAAATCATTTCGTTGGCACCACTTTTAGCCGATGTTATCGACAAAGTATATTACTACAAATCAATCAGCACATTCTACATTCAATAGGCTGAACAATATAATATTGAGGGGTAAATGATTATTTCATTTTGCCCCTTATTTTATTGCTAGATTATTATATCTTTGCACCACTTTTAAAAATAGATTATTAACGTGTATGCGGTTTGTCCCGACGAAAGTTTGGAAGGGCTGAGTACCACAAAAGAAAAAAATTATGAAGACATTCGAATTGTCAGGAAAAAAAAGAGAAACCGTTGGTAAAAAAGAATCAAAAAAACTAAGGGTTGAAGAAAAAGTACCATGTGTACTTTACGGTGACGATGATAAAAACATTCATTTTGCTTGTTTACAAGCCGACTTGCGCAAATTAATTTATACTCCCAATGTTTACATAGTAAATTTGGATATTGATGGCGAAAAGCTCCAAGCAATTATGCATGACATACAGTTTCATCCAGTAAGCGACGAGCCTTTACACATCGATTTCCTTAAAGTAAGCGATAACAAACTGATGAAAGTCGAAATTCCAGTTAAGACAAAAGGATATGCAAAGGGTATCCGTTCGGGTGGTCGTTTGCAAGTTGAAAAACGCAGCTTAACCGTATTGGCATTCCCTAAAGATTTACCCGATACTATTACAATTGATGTTACCGAGCTCGACATTAATGATAGCTACCGCGTTAGCGATATTGAAACAGACACACTGAAAATTTTAAATCCAAGTACGGTACCAGTTGTACGTGTTATTATAACCCGTGCATCGAGAGCTGCCGCTGCCACTTCCGCTACCGAAGAAGAAAAAGAATAATTCGGATACGGAACTTAACAGCAAACTGTTAATAGAATAAAACATTGCATTAATGAAGTATTTAGTAGTCGGATTAGGTAATATAGGCGACGAATACATCAATACACGCCACAATGTTGGCTTTAAAATATTGGACGCTCTCGCTGGAGCGTCCAATATTGTTTTTGATGTAAACAAACGCTACGGCGCAATTGCTGAATTCAAGTTCAAAGGCCGAGTTTTCATTTTACTCAAACCAGCTACTTACGTTAATTTGAGTGGAAATGCAGTTAGGTATTGGATGCAAAAAGAAAAAATCACACTCGAAAAAGTACTCATTATTGTCGACGATATTGCCCTGCCCTTTGGCTCCCTTCGAGTTAGAGAAAAAGGAGGCGACGCCGGACACAATGGCCTCAAAAACATTAACGATATTTTGGGAACCAACAACTACGCCCGTGTTCGCTTTGGTATCGGGAACGAGTTTAATCAAGGCCAACAAATCGATTATGTTTTGGGACAATGGAACGAAGAAGAAGAAAAGCTCCTCCCCGAAAGAATCGATAAAACAATTGAAATCATTAAATCGTTTGGAACCATTGGAATAAACCGCACCATGAACCAATTCAATAATAAATAACATGAGCAACACGGTTCGTATCGACAAGTGGCTTTGGGCTGTTCGTTTGTTCAAAACACGAAGCCTGGCTTCGGAAGCTTGCCGTAAGGGCAAAGTAAAAATAAACGCTGCCAGTGTGAAACCATCGCGCGAAATAAAAGCAGGCGATGAAATACATGTTGTTAAAAACCCAGTTACCTATCACTATAAAGTACTCGACATTACAGAAAAACGAATGGGCGCCAAACTTGTTCCTGATTTTGTTGAAGACATTACTCCGCCTGAGAACCTCGAAATTATTGAAATGCAAAAAAATATGCAATGGTCAAATCGAGACAAAGGTGCAGGCCGCCCCACCAAAAAAGAACGTCGAGAGATTGACCAACTTTTAAATTAAATAATGATTGTAGGAAGATGATTGTAGCCCAGGAAAAACGAAAAAAAAACATTGCCGAATACATTTTGTACTTGTGGCAGGTCGAAGATTTAATAAGAGCCATGCAGCTGGACATGACCGCCATTGAAAACACATTAATTTCGCAATACACAGTTGACGACAAAACTAAGAATGAAATTAAGGCATGGTACTCCAACCTTGTGTTAATGATGGAAAAAGAGCAAAAGCAAAAAAATGGCCATTTACAATTTCTAACTAACTTGATAAACGATCTGAACCGGTTTCATATCGCCCTTATTGACCAAGGAATTGCTCCACAATATACACAGCTTTACAATCAAATTACTCCCGATATTGAACTGGTTAAGCAAAAGTCGGGAGAAAAAAACAGCGATATAGAATTAGCACTAAACACACTCTACTTGCTTATTATGCTCAAAATGAAAGAGAAAGAAATTAGTGAAGGCACACAACAAGCTGTTATGAAATTTGGTAATTTTTTAGGATATCTATCGGTTCTCTATAAATCATACGAATCAGGCGAACTCGAAATCGAATTTTGATCCTTACTTTTTAACTTTTCACTTTTTTGATATTCAGAGGGAGTTGATCCTGTGAATTTTTTAAAAACTGAAAAAAAAGTCGATTTACTATTAAACCCACATTCAAAACCAATGGCTTCAATCGAGTACAGATTGTTTGAACGCCTTAAATACTTCTTAACTTTTTCGATTCGATACTCATTTACAAATTGATAAAAGTTTTTCCCAAATGCGCCGTTTAATACTTCAGTAACATGATGTTTTGGAATTTGCAGTTGCTCGCTAAGGGTTTGCATGTCGAGTTCGGGATTAAGATACGGCAAAACTTTCTCAAAATGTTCAAGAATCCGTTTCCCTATATTTTCTCGTAATGCCTCTGTCAAAACTGGGTTTTTATATTTACCTTTTCCCTTAACTTCGGTGGCTTCGGTTTTAAAAAAAGGTTTTTGTTTTAAACCATAAAAACTCAAAATGTATATAAAAAGAAGTAAAATTGAATAGTTAAATATTGTAATTGAATGACTATCAATAATTATAAATTTCAATACTCCCCATATCAACACAGCAAAGCAATACAGAATGTAGGCCACTAGGATAAACAAAATCCACCCAATTTTTTTGTAAGTATCGATGGTCGAAAACTCATTCTGAACCCGTTTTCGATGTCGGGTTATTTCAATTCCGCTTCGGGTTAAATAATATCCCCACGAAATAATACCCACTAAGCCAAACAACAACCTAAACCACAAATTAGAATCGTGGTTAAAGAATGTCTGGTAATGTTGTGGTTCTTTAATGATCCATGCCGTGATTTTAAAAAACAAATAGGGTAATAGATGCAATAAATAATATGGTTTTAACTTAAATTTTGGCTTAGTAAGCGATAAAGTGTAGAAGTAGAGTGCCGGATTAAAAAGCAAAAACGAATTGGTGAGCAGAACAAAGTTGGGAAAAAATTCCGACTCGAGTCCAAATGTCAGAAATTCAATGGCTAATAAAATCAACCATCCTGACAATAAGCGATCCGATACTGTTGGGTTGCTTTTAGTTAATGTAAGCAATCCCGAAAAAAGTGCCTGAGAAAAACCAATCCATGCAATAATCTCCATAACTAAAAAGTAAGTATTTAATATAAGTATTTACCACTTATAAAATTATATTTTGGGATATTTAACTTTTAAATATTCGTAAGTAGCTTGTTGTGAATGTACTTTGGGCAAATCATTAACAATGCGTACATTTTCCATTTTGGAATTGATCTCGCAAGCTTTTACGTTGTCGGCAAGCTGAATTTTCAAAATATCGACTAATTCTTGTTTCAGTTCCTTATCATAAATAGGGCAAATACACTCTACTCTTCGGTAAAGGTTCCGTTTCATCCAGTCGGCCGAACCGATAAAAACTTTCTCATCGCCATCATTATGAAAAACACTTACCCGTGAATGCTCTAAAAAGCGTCCAATAATACGTATTACCCTAATATTTTTACTGAACCTTTTACCGGTTTTCAAAATACAAAGTCCCCTAACGATCAGATCAATCTTCACTCCCGCTTCGCTAGCTCGGTATAACATTTCAACCATACTTGGATCTTGCAATCCATTCATTTTAAGAATAATATAGCCCTTCTTTCCAGCTTTAACATTTTCTATTTCGTGATTAATCAGACGTCCGAATTTCGGAATCAGGTTAAAGCCCGATATCAATAAGTGTTTAAATTTTATTTTACCATTTTCATCTTCGAGATAACCAAACATGGTTTTAAGGTCTTCGATGATCTCTACATCCGAAGTAAAAAGGCCATTGTCGCTATATATGCGGGCTGTTTTTTCGTTAAAATTGCCGGTTCCAATATAAGCTTGGTCTTTTGCTTCAGGAAAATTTTCTTTATCGCGAATAATAATGACTGATTTTGCATGTACTTTTACTCCCGGAATACTGTAAATAATGGCAATGCCTGCTTTGGTCATTTCTGCTGCATACCTAAGATTCATTTCTTCGTCAAAACGGGCTTTCAACTCAACAAATACGGTGACCTTTTTACCATTTTCAGCCGCGTTCATTAATGCGTTTACCACTGCTGAGCGCTCGGCCACACGATATTGAGTTGCTTTAATCTCGGTTACCGTATCATCTTGTGCCGCTTGTTCAAGAAAACGAAGTAAATGATCGTACGTTTGATAAGGCACCGTTAACAGGTAATCCTTTTTATCGATAGCGTATCTCAATTTTACTGCTTTGTCGAAATCATGAATTCGAAGTGGCGTAAGTTTTTCTAACTCAAGCTGAGGTGAAAGCGGGTTTGGGAAACTGAAAAAATCTCTAAAATTATGATATGTCCCTCCCTTAACCATAATATCCGACTCCACTCGGAAAGAATCGCCAAGGTATTTCAAAATACGTTGAGGAATATGGTTGTCGTATAAAAAACGGTTGGGTTCGCCCAGTTTTCGCGACGACGAAATTTTTTTCACGGCATCAATCAGCTCATCTTCTTCGTACTCGTCAAAATCTAAATCGGCATCGCGAGTTACTTTAATGGTGTACCATTCTTTTACCGTGTAACCCGGAAAAAGTTTATTCACATGAAGCATAATCACATCTTCGAGAAACATGATATAATGCTTCCCATTGGCAGGTGTTAACTCGATAAAACGTACAATATCGTGGTCGGTAGGCAGTTTAAGCAACCCGTACCTTTTCCGGTGTTTTGTTTCCGGATTCATGTCGAGCGATTTGATGACCATTTCGAGAATAATATAAACCTGACCAGTTTTCAAAAAAGGCCGAATTCGCTTTTTAGCCAACAATACTGGCTGAAGCGTACTAAGTATTTCGGTCATAAATATTTCTTTCACTTCGGTTGACTGCTCCAGTGAAAGCACAGAATTACGACCAAGTAAAATAATATTATTTTCTTCGAGCTCGGGTACAATTTCATCATCAAAAATTTGATGAAATTCAAGTTGATATTCAGCAACGGTTTTATTGATTTGAGAAAGAATACGTTCAGGTTCAACTTCGTTTATTTTACCAGGAATTAATGCCGCATTTTTTAAAAGTTGCCTGTAATAACTTACCCTAACCTGATAAAATTCTTCGAGGTTATTAGAGTAGATGGCGAGAAATTTTATGCGTTCGTACAGTGGTAATGTTTTATCTTTTGCCTCCTGTAAAACACGATAATTAAATGATAACCAACTCAAGTCGCGGTTATGATATTTATAGTTTCCTTTCATTCCGAGATCAATAATGATTAAAGCTAAGGTATTAATTTAGTAAACAACACCAATGTTTTACTTAAATTAAATTCTATCCAAATGTTTTAATATTGAATTATATTTTCTGCGGTTTACAGAGTTTTGATTCTTTACGTGAAGCACGTTCGCAGCGTTTGCAACGATATTTTGGAGTTTTCTCATTACCATCTTGTTCTTTTAAATCACAAAGCTTTTTTCCCATTTTACTTTTTCCAATTGTGTTGTTCGGTATGCAACAAAACCACATTCACAGGGTAATTGTTTACCAACCAAGCCGAAAATTTTTCGGCCTGATATACCGACCGATGCTGCCCGCCTGTACATCCAAAATTAACACACAAATGGTTGAACCCTCGTTTCAGGTATTCATCAATCGAAATAGATAAAATACTGCGTACATTTTTCTCAAAACCAGCAACTTCCGAAAACTGTTGAAGATAGTCAATCACTTCCTGATCGGTTCCATTGAGCGAACGATATTCGGGCAAACGCCCCGGATTGGGCAAGCCCCTGCAATCGAAAACAAAACCACCACCATTTTCTGACGGATCGGCAGGTATTCTATTTTTAAACGAAAAACTAGTTACCCGAATTGTTAACTTATCGGCAGGAATATCAACTTTTTGAGCCCATTTAGAACTGCTCAGATAACAGGATATTTTTTCAATCTCGGGTAGTTTCACCATTAATTGCGAATTAGAAAAGAGTTCATCGAGCGTTCTAATCGCCAAAGGTATACTGCTTTTAAAATTTGGTTTTTGTTCGAAAATACCCCTAAAACCATAAGCGCCCATGGCCTGTAGCGTTCTGATAAGCACAAATCCATAATAATATTCAATAAATTGTTCTTTATCAACATGAATATGTTTTGCTAACTTTTTAATATAAAAATCGAGTAAAGCCTCACGTTGTATATTGTTTAAAGTAGTTTTAGGGCTAAAAAGCAAAGAGGCTACGTCGTACTGCAAGGGTCCTTTTCGGCCACCCTGATAATCGATAAACCAAGGTTCATCATTTTGGATCATGATATTTCGTGTTTGAAAATCGCGGTGCATGAAAAACCGAGCAGGGGCTTTGAGTAAATACCGACTAAGTGTTTCGAAATCGTCTTCGAGTCTTTGTTCATCGAAGGGAACAGCAGCCAACTTCAGAAATTCATATTTAAAGTAATTTAAGTCCCACATAATTGATCGCTGGTCGAAAGTCTCACGAGGATAGCACTTCGAAAAATCAATGTATTTTGCACCTTTCAACTGAAATTTGACCAATGCTTTGAGCGATTTTTTCAAACAACAAAGCTTATCGGGATTACCAGGGTTTTGGGAGATGATATTAAAAAGGGTAGAATCGCCCAAGTCGCTTTGTAGATAATACTTCCGGTTTGGAGCGATGGCAATCAACTCAGGCACTTTGCATCCATGTTCAAAAAAGGTTTCTGTAAAACTGAAAAAAGCCTCGTTCTCACTTGTATTTTCGTTATAAGCTCCAATTAATGTAACATCGCCGGCAGTCATCCTGTAGTAACAACGGTCGGATCCCGAACGTGACAAAGCTTCAATTTTTTCGGGTTGTTGATTTAGCGTGTTTTGAAACAAGCCAATTAACTCATTAACATCAATTTGATTTTTCATAACATCAATAACTAAATAAAAATATATGCAATTATAATGGCAAAAATAAGCGAAGGCAACATGTTAATCACCTTTATCTTTTTAATTTCCATAATAGAAAGGCCCAGTCCAACCAACATTAATCCACCCACAGCTGTCATTTCGTTTACAACTGCAGTGGGCATCAAATTCCCAAGCCACCAAGCCAATAAAGTAAGCCCTCCTTGGAACAAAATTAAGGGAAAAATTGAAAAAAGAACACCAATTCCAAGGGCCGAAGCCAAGGCTAAGGAACTAAAACCATCCATTACCGATTTAGCAATTAATAAATCGGAATTTCCACGGGTTCCTTCGTCAAATGCGCCCAAAACAGTCATCGACCCCATACAAAAAAGCAAAAAGGCAGTAATCATTCCTTCAGAGAATGTAGCGTTATCCGATTTTATTTTCGTTTTTATCCAATTGCTAAAACTATTGATATGCCTGTCTAAATCAATCCACTCGCCTAAAGCGGCACCTAGAACTATGCTAAAAATCAGGACTAGCAAGCTCCCTGTCTTCATGGTCATTGTAATTCCAATATACAAGGTGAACAAGCCAATTGCCTGAAAAATAATTTTCACGTAGCGTTGTGGTAATTTCGAATTAAAGAAAAAACCCACCATGCTTCCAGCAATCACGGCTAACACGTTCACTATGGTTCCAAATAAAATCATGGACTTTGATTTGTGGTGTTAAAAATTTATCTATCGACTTATATTATTTTTTTAAGCTGATTGGCTATACATTCATTAACGATATCGACCAAACTTGCAAATGACGAAGATAAAATAAAAGGATGGCTTTAAACCCGACACTTCGAAAATATGTTGTACAGAAATAAATTTATCCCCTACTGACAAAGGGTTGTAAATTCGTTTGCTTATTTTCGACAAAACTTAAAACAAAGCTCGAAAATGGAAAAAATTATAATAATCGACAAATCGAATATCGACAAAGAACACATTTGCTGTGCTTTTTCGGATAAAAAGTGCAAAAATGGCTACGAATTAAAAAAAGATTGGCTTACAAAAGAGTTTGACAATGGATATATTTTTCGCAGAATTGATGCCAGGGCAAAAGTTTTTATCGAGTATGGCCCGGCCGAAAATGCTTGGATTCCAATTGATGCCCCAAATTATTTATTGCTAAACTGTTTTTGGGTTTCGGGACAATACAAAGGACATGGATATGGCAAAGAGTTGTTGAGACTTGCCCTTGAAGATGCTAAACTACAAGGCAAAAACGGACTGGTTACGGTAGTTGGGACTAAAAAATTTCATTTTATGAGCGATACTAAATGGCTCTTGCGGCAAGGCTTCGAAGAGTGCGAAAAGTTATCGTCGGGATTTAGTTTACTGGTAAAGAAAATTAAGCCGATAGCTGAAAACCCAAAATTTAAGAATTCGGTAAAAAGCGGAGAATGTGATCACAAAAAAGGCTTAGTTGTTTATTATTCGAACCGTTGCCCATTTACCGAATACCATGTCAACACCTCATTAAAAGAAACCGCCGCTAACAGAAATCTACCATTAACAATTATTAAGTTGGACACAACGGAGCAGGCACAATCAGCACCTACTCCTGCAACCATATTTAGCTTGTTCTACAATGGTAATTTTATTACAACCGACCTTAGCGTGTGTATGGACAGCCGGTTTGATAAAGTAATGAAACTGAATAATTGAACCGTTCAATTATTGTATCTTCTTATAATCTTCTTTTTTAAAAACCATTGCAGCCCGAGCTGGTAGGTATAATTTTAAATAATGTTGATTGGCATTGTTTGCATCGGGAATGGTATAATATTTTATACGTTCGTCGAAACGATTGTAGCCACCATAGCAGCCCGAATCGGTGTTTAGAAGCAAGGTAAACTTAGCCGCATGATAAGCAATACTATAATCGGTAAATGAAACCGAAGGGTTAAAATTAAATACAAACAATAAATCGCCCCGGGTATAAACTAAAACCTGATCAGTATTATTATCCCAAATTTTCCATATTTCGGGTATGCTTAAAAGCTGATGATCTCGGAGCAGTTTAACCATCTGGCGATCGAAATCTTTCAACCAGTGATAACGTAGGTCAACATTATCCGAAATGCTCCATAAGCGCCGGGCTTGACGGTACGACCAGTCGTTCCCTTCACGCGGAAAGTCAATCCATTCGGGATGTCCAAATTCGTTGCCCATAAAATTAAGATACGATCCACCGGCACAACTTGCGGTAATCAGCCGTATCATTTTGTGTAAAGCAATACCGCGTTCAACCGCTAAATTGGGTTGATCTTTACGCATACTAAAATACATTTCTTTATCGATAAGCCTAAATATGATGGTTTTGTCGCCCACCAATGCCTGGTCGTGGCTTTCGGCATAACTCACCACTTTTTCATCGTTTCGGTGCGCTGTAAGCTGATGAAACATATTGCCAACATCCCACTCTTCGTCATCTTTTTCTTTAATTGTTTTAATCCAGTAGTCGGGTACCCCCATGCTCATTCTGAAATCGAAGCCCAAACCACCATCGTCAATTTTAGCACAAAGTCCTGGAAGCCCACTCATATCTTCAGCAATCGACAAAGCATCTGATTTTACTTGGTGAATAAGTTTATTGGCCAACTTAAAATAAACAACAGCATCGTAATCGAGGTTTGGCGAAAAATAATCATCGTAACCGCCAAATGCCTTTCCAAGTCCATGGTCGAGGTACAACATGCTGGTTACGCCATCGAAACGGTAACCATCGAAATCAAACACATCGAGCCAATATTTTAAATTTGACAACAAGAAATGAAGCACTTCGTTTTTACCATAATTAAAGCAATACGAATCCCACGCAGGATGAAGACCTTTTGCTCCTTCGTGAAAATACTGATATTGAGTTCCGTCATAACGACCAATTCCTTCAATTTCATTCCTAACCGCATGCGAATGAATTAAATCCATTATTACGGTAATGCCCATGCCGTGAGCTTCGTCAATCAACTGTTTGAGTTCGTCGGGTGTACCAAAGCGCGACGAAGGGGCAAAGAAACTCGAAACATGATAACCGAAACTCCCATAATAGGGATGCTCGGGAATGGCCATAAACTGAATTACATTATAGCCGGCCTCTTTGATACGCGGCAGTATTTCGGTTCTAAATTCGTTATAAGTATGCACCCGCTCCTCTTCGCCCGACATACCCACGTGTGTTTCGTATATAAACGGGGCTTCGGTCGATGGTTTAAATTTGGTATTTTTCCATCGATATGGTTGTGCTGGATCCCAAACCTGTGCATTAAAAATATAAGTTTCAGGGTCTTGAACAACACGTGTAGCCCAAGCCGGAACACGTTTTCCGTGCCCACCATCCCAATGAACCGACAAAGCATACAAATCAAGGTGTTTCATTGTGTTCAATGGAAGAACAATTTCCCAATTACCATTTTCGGTAGAAACTAAGCGAAAATCTTCGTTTTCTTCCCAATTATTAAAAGTACCAATTAAAAAAACCTGCTTTGCATTGGGCAGCCATTCGCGCAATACCCAACTATTGTTCTGTTTATGCAAACCAAAATAAAGGTAGCCGCTTGCAAAATCGAACAGTGAAATTCCTCCCGAAAGAGAAAGTTCTTTTTCATTTGCCAAACGAGACCAATCGTTAAAAACTTGAGTATAAGGTGTAAGCCAAGGGTCATTTTTAACAACAACAGGAATTTTCATATTTTGAATTATTTTTTACTTGAGTTAATTTTTTGTGTAAGTTGTTCTAAATCGTGTGGCGTATCAATACCTACGGCCACATGTTCAGTAAGTGCCACAGTAATTTTATAACCATTTTCGAGCCAGCGCAATTGTTCAAGTTTTTCGCACCTCTCGAGCTTCGATGGTTGGAGCTGAGCTATTTGACACAACACATCGGCACGATAAGCATACAATCCCAAATGAAGATAATATTGGTGGTTTTTCAACCATTCGACATCGGGTATATCGCGCTGAAAAGGAATAGCTTGTCGACTAAAATATAAAGCATTGCCCCCCTCGCCCAACACTACTTTCACTTTATTGTGATCGAAAAGCAATTCAGAATCGGTAATAGGAGCTACCAAAGTTGCAATTTGGGTATTAACGTTATCGAAACATGCTTTGATGGTTTCGAGCTGCGAGGGTTCAATAAATGGTTCATCGCCCTGGACATTGACCACCACGTCAAAATCGAAATCGACAGCCAATATTGCTGCTGCTTCGGCACAACGGTCGGTTCCACTTGGATGTTCAGAATGAGTCATCACCACTTTCCCACCAAATGCTTTAACCTCATTTTCAATACGCTGATCGTCGGTGGCCACAACCACCAAATCGAACACTTTCAGGCAGCGTTCATAAACATGCTGAACCATAGGTTTTCCAAAAATGGACACCAGTGGTTTACCCGGAAAACGCGTCGACGCATAACGCGCAGGTATTATTGCTATTGCTTTTAATGGCATAAAATGAATTCAATTTTGAGTATTTCGATAAGTTGATGGTTTAATCTGAATTAATGATAAAGATAGAAAAAACAATCAAGCTCCTTTCATTTTTCAATTGATGATAAACAAAAACCAGCTAAGCCTTATACTAAAAATCTTTACGCTACAAGTATTATGATTTTCAAAACTGTTTATCTTTACAAAATGCCAACCCAACACGAAAATACTATTTTAATAAAACGAAAAGCCTTTGAACTTGGTTTTTCGGCCTGTGGCATTGCAAAAGCCCAAAAACTTAAAAACGAAGAGCTTCGATTAAAAGATTATCTCGAAAACAATTATCATGGTAAAATGAGCTATATGGCCAACCATTTTGAGAAAAGACTTGATCCTACCCTACTGGTTGAAGGCGCAAAATCTGTTGTTGTTGTATTGCTCAATTATTTTCCTGCCCAATTTCAAACCGACAAATTGGCGCCGATTATTTCAAAATATGCTTATGGTACCGACTATCACGTAGTTATTAAAGAAAAGCTCAATCAACTTTTATGTTTTATTAATAACGAATTAACTCCGGTAAATGGTCGTGTTTTTACCGATTCGGCACCCATTTTAGAGCGAGCTTGGGGCGTAAGAGCTGGTTTGGGTTGGATTGGCAAAAACGGTTTATTGCTCAACAAAGAACTGGGCTCGTTTTTTTTTATTGGTGAACTAATTATCGACTTGCCTTTAAATTATGACAATCCATACATCAAAGAGCATTGCGGAACTTGTAATCAGTGTTTAAGTGCATGCCCAACCAAAGCGTTGGTAAAACCTTATACACTCGATGCCCGTAAATGTATTTCGTACCTCACCATTGAATTAAAAGACCAAATACCTGAAGAGTTTCACCATCAGCTAAAAGGAAGAGCTTTTGGCTGCGATATTTGTCAAGATATGTGCCCGTGGAACCGAAAATTAAAACCACACTCCATTAAAGCTTTTTTGCCTAATAATCAACTCTTAACAATGAGTGCAAACGACTGGAAAAACCTAAGCAAAGAACAATTTGATGCTTTATTTTCGAATTCGGCAATCAAACGTAGCGGTTTTAAAAAATTGAAACAAAACATAGAAATAGGCTGCAAAAAACCAACATAATTAAGATAGAATTACTTAGTTTTGAGCAAATGAATAAATACAGTAAATATATTACTTACATCTTATTGCTTCTTGTTGTGCTTGTTCAATTATACGGTATGTTTTTGCCTTTTACAGGCGATGCCGGGAAATATGCAGCCATTAGTAAAAACATATATCAAAACCGCGAATTTTGGGACCTGTCAATTCATGGTTCACCATATTATCAAAAGCCCCCCTTTATGATGTGGCTTTCATCGGCCGCCTATTTCATATTTGGAACGATCAACAATTTCACTACAAGGCTTTTCCCTGTTATTTTTACCCTTTTGTTGCTCTATTCAACCTACCAATTAGGTGCTTACTTTTATTCTGAAAAAATTGGAAAGTTGGCCGCATTAATGGTTGGAACAACTCAAATGTTTTTTCTTTACAATACCGATTTACACACCGATGTTATACTTGCCACTTGTACAACTACCGCAATATGGCAATTGGCGGTTTACATCGACAAACGCAAGTGGTACCATTTTGTGATAGGTTTTGTTTTTATTGGACTGGCCATGTTAACCAAAGGACCAATAGGCTTGGCTGTTCCTGTTTTTGCAATTGGTGCACATTTGTTGCTATCGCAAAATTATAAAATGATATTTAGGCTCGAATGGTTGGCCGGAATAGCCATTATTTTACTGATGTTGTATCCGCACTTCAAAGTATTGTACCATCATTTTGGTTGGGAAGGCCCTAAGTTTTTTCTGTGGACGAACAATGCCGGTCGTATTTCGGGAACTTACAAAGGCAATAATACCGATCCGTTTTTTTACATTTATAACCTGACGGTTTTCACCATACCATGGGCTCTATTTTTCATGGGAGGTTTAATCAAAAAAATAATTTCAATTCCGAAATCGATAAGAGCAAAAAACGTAGAATACTATACGATAGGTGGAGCATTAATTTTGATTTTCATTCTATCATTTGCCAAAACAAAATCGCCCAACTATTTTTACCCCGCCATTCCGTTACTAGCAATTCTTGCAGCCAATTTGTTTAATGAAATCACTAAAACACGAAACATCAAACTAATAGTGATTGGTCAAAACATTATTAACGGCATGCTGTGGATATCGTCGTTGGGAGTATTACTGTGGATGTTCCCAGTCAAAAACTCCTACATTTGGGTCATTATTGGCTTCATGTTTATATTTCAGATATTTATTCTTTTCAACAAACAATCTCAAAAAGCATTCATAATTAACAGTGCACTTGTTGCTATTATAGTATTAAATACTACACTGAACATGAATGTATTGCCTCAACTTTTCGATTACCAGGCTTCGCTGCATGCAGCCAAAATTTACAACAACGAGGCCAACAACGATGCTACTTTTTATACCTATCGTTATTACCAATTTGAAATGTTCTTTTATGCCAAAACCAATGGATATAAAATAATTGACGAAGGCCATAAAGACGATCCGGTATATATATCGTTCGACGAAGCAATAAAAGATAAGGGGGCATGGTTTCTGGCCAACGAACACAGTTACCAGCAAATAAAGGAAAGCTGTAACAAACTTGAAAAAACGTACTCTTTCGAGCATTATTACCTTACTGATATAAATTGGAAGTTCTTAAACCCCAAAACTCGGCAATCGGTTCTAAAGAAAATATATTTAGTAAAAACTTTCGACGAATAAAACCATGTTTAAAAACCGCCAACAAACAATAATATTTATCGTTACAGCCCTAATTTTACTCATTGCACTTGTAGCCGGCTTATTGATTGATGTAACCCGCGACGCCTCAAAATATGCCTATATTTCAAAGCTGATCGCCTCTAACAACCAATGGATTAACTTGCAAATTGACGGCGAACCATACGATCAAAAACCACACTTAATGTTTTGGTTATCGGCACTATCATTCAAGATTTTCGGTTTTACTAACTTTGCATTTAAACTGCCAATTTTATTGTATTCATTTTTGGGACTATTTTTCGTTTATAAACTGGGTAACAGTTGTTACAACAAAAACATTGCATTGCTTGCCACCATTATGTCGGCCTTTTCAATTCTTTTTATTTTGTACAACCAGGATCTTCATACCGACACCTTATTATTCACCAATACAGCCTTTGCACTTTGGCAACTTTACGAATACATAAAAACAAAACGAACAATAAATATAATAGGAGCAGGCATTGCACTAGGTTTGTGCTTGCTCACAAAAGGGCCTTATGGAGTTTTGCTCCCATTTTTATGTGTGGTTTTATTTTTGGTCATAAATAAAAAATGGAGCATGTTGATAAATTTCAGATGGCTAATAATAATGGCAATTGCTTTTTTTATGGCATTGCCAGTTTTCTATCAACTTTACCTCAACTGGGGCATTAAGGGAATTTCATTTTTCTTTTTGGGAAACACCTGGGGGCGCTTTACCGGCTCATATTTGGGACATACGCCCGATCCCACTTTTTACTTGCACAACTTGGCTTACCTTTTTATTCCATGGTCGCTTATTTTCTTTTTAGGACTTTACCAGCTCGGCTTACAAATAATTAAAAAGAAAGCGTCACTACCCGATAAATTCTTTTTTTGGGGTCTATTAATGTTTTTCTTATTGCTTTCGATATCAATTTCAAAACTGCCAAATTACATGATGGCTGCACTTCCTGTTATGGCAATTATCACTTCTAAATATTGGATTGAAAACATTCAAGATCACAAAACAGTAGTTAAAATCCAGCATGTTATCATTACCATACTTTGGATTTTGGCCCTAATTATTCTGATCTATTTTGTTAAAACGAATTTGATTCTGGCCATTTCAATACTAATAACAACTTATCTGGCTATAATTTTTATCACTAAAAGATTCAGTAAACCCGATCAGGCACTGTATCGTTCGTTGGCCACTGTTGCCATTATTGGCTTACTACTTAACTTGGCTGTTTTACCAATATTGTTTGGGCATCAAGCCCAGCCTAAAGCCGCAAAATACCTTAACCAATACCGGCAAGGCGACACACCGGTTTTTGACTATCCAAAAAAAGAGCTTAAATATATAAAGCACCTTGCAAATGATTCGACTAAAGTTTCGGAGGTAGAATTTAAACAAACACCAGCTCAAAAACACTTCTCGTTGAACTACGAATTAAAGTTTTATTGCCACTTTCAGGTGCAATACATCGAGAAACCCGAAGAATTGGAAGCGGCACTAATGCTTCCCGAAAAGTGGTTTTATACCGACGAAGAGGGTAAAAATGAGTTATTGCATTATTGTCCAGCGCCCGACACAATCATTAACTATCAGCACTTTAGCCTAAAAAGAACTGCAAAGTATTTTATTCGCAATAAGCAACAATCTGCATTTGTCAATAGGTATCTACTGAAGATATCTATTCCTCAGAACTAAAGGACACAACAAGCTCTATTTCTATGCATTACTAATA
>DATERL010000016.1:0-3127 GCA_035271585.1 Prolixibacteraceae bacterium | reverse complement strand
TTCTTTGTAAAAAATGGTTGATCGGCCTTGGTTTTATAGTTATCAATTATCCCCAGGGTTAATCCCGATGTACATCGGGACGGGCAATTCATCCTGTTTTGAACTGAAATTCTACCCTTTTTTAGTGCGACTGAATGGTTAAAAAGAATTGTTTTAAAAATAAAACAAATATTTCTCACACAGTTATGTTGCTTTACCAGAGCTAAGGTGATATTGCTATAAATACGGTTTGCTTAATTTGCTATTATACTTTGTTTGAAAGCCAACATGACGAATGTTTCAGCTCAGTTTGATATTATTGCAAGAAGCTTCTTTAAGTGGGCTGTTTACCATTTCGTTGTCATATTTACAAAAATAAAAACGAAAAAACAGAATTAAAATCCAATATTCTTGTGCATCATAAAGCACAAATTCATCAATTAATAAAATGAATCATTGTTGTCCGGTAAAAGTTAGAGATTGCTTCGCTTTCACGCCTTCTACGGGGAAGCGAAGCAATCTGTTTTATTATTTATTTTTTTACTGGACAACTCTGATTCGCATACAAAAATCTTGTTTTATGTGATTTTTGGGTCGTATTTATTCCAATATTACTTTTTGGCATTTGATTTGACTTTCGGCATTAGTAATTTTGACCAAGAAAATGCCTCTTTTCATTTGACTTACATCGATATTGGAACAATCTGAATCAACATATTCGTTATAAACGCGCATCCCTAGGCTATTGTACATTTCGACTTTAAATGGAAACTCATTATTTTCAATTGAGATCATATTAATTGCCGGATTGGGGAATATTTTTGCTGATGGAACACTAAACATGTTAATACTATTAGGTACCTCAGGCTCTTCGGGTTTATTTGGTTCAGGAATTCCACTAACTGTCTCCGGTCCAAATGCTTTAGCAAAACTGCCATCCATTGCTTTCAATTTGCCTGGAAAATATGATACTGAAACATAAACACCTTGTTTCACTTTTTTACTAAGTGTGAAAATTAGCTGTTTATTATTAGAAGGATCAATTTGAACATTATCTAAGCCAATTTCTTTACTTGAAAATACTCTGAAGTCGCTATTTTCTAATGTTGCTTGATCAAGTGCTTTATCAAAACTAATGGTCACTTCTTTTTCATCGCTTAACATTGCTTCAACAAATTGAGGTCCTTTCAATTTGGCATCGGATAAATTAAGCACAAAAACCGAATCGGCATTTTCTTTTAAACAAGGAACGGTAAGCACTTTTATTATACCATCAACAATTACTTCCACTTCGTAGTCTCCGTAATAGGCATTAAATCCCATTGGATTAGATGAGTTGTATACCGAATCGAAATTGGTAGCCCATTTTGTTTTGGTTAAATACAGTAAAGTATCGGCAGCCAGTTTAGGACGGTAATTGGAGTCAAAGAAACCAGAATTTTCGCGCCATGCTCCTTTATCGCTCAGCCCCCAACTTATCATTCCGTTTACTGAAGGGTGCGAAAAAGCAATTGTTGCAACCATAACAAAGTCATCAACTTGTTGTTTTTCAGTCAAATCAGACCCCCAATCGTATTCTGTTAAACGCATAGGCAAGCCGGCTTCGGCAACAATATTCAAATTTTTAACTAACTCGTTAATATTTGGACGACAACAATCCCAAAAGTGAGCTTGAATACCAACACCAGTAACAGGTGCACCCATTTCTCTTATTTTTAATATCAAATCGCGGTACTCCACTGCTTGTCCCCAGTTATATTCAACATTATAATCATTGATATACAACTCAGCATCGGGATCTGCTTCATGTGCCCATTTAAAGCAATTCCATAAAATAGAATCACCAACTGTTTTTCTCAACCAGTCGGCATGACCCGTTAAAGGTTCATTAATAACATCATACTCTTTAATAATTCCTTTATAGCGCGACACCTCACGTTGTACACGCATTTTACAAGTATCGGTGATTGCTTTGGCTGTTGGAAGTTCTCTAATCCAGTCGGGCATCGAATGGTCATCGTTACCGCCCCAAAGTAAGGTATGTGCCCTTAAATCCCAACCAACTTTTTGTGTCCAACTCACTGCATTTTCAAAATTTGTGTAATCGGGTGTTGTGTGGCGAGGCTGAATACCACTCCATTTAAACGAGTTTCCTGAAACACCATAATTAAAATACTTGTACATGGCAGCCTGCATCCACTGCTCATTTGAAGCTACGGTTTTGGCTTTGGGATTGAAAAACCCAGCTTCTGTAATGTAATGATTTCCAGCGGTAGTAGTAATTTCAGGTCCACCGCAATTAATGCGAACAATAGATGAGCCATCGCTTGCTTCAACAACAATTCCTTTAATAGAAACATTATCTTTTACTGCGAAAAATTCAATACTGATTGTTCCGTCGATACTTGTTAAAGTAATACTGGTATCGATGGCCATATTTTTACCACCTGCTTCAGCAAAAACATCAAAATCATTAAGAAATGGTTCGTTTTCGACATTTACGTCAAATACCCTGGAGTTGGCGACATCAAAAAATATTTCGGCCATTTTAAGGGTAACCTTATACTCTTTTCCACTTTCGACGGGAATAGCATAGGCCAAGTAATCACTCCAGCGTTCCGATTTATATATTTCTGCATCACTATCAGCTTGAATAAGGTTTTCGTTACTAAAACTGTTTCCCATACTTCCTTTTCCCTCATAAAAATCAAAAGCAATACCAAAAGGAAATTCATGTTTTTTCAAACTTACCGATACATTTCCAGCATAAGGCTGACCGTTTTCATCGAAAATTTGCATTCCGAAATCACCCTTTCTCAAGGTATCGATTCTTTCTTGTGCTTGATTGTACCATTTGGTGTACGATTGAGCATTTACAATACTAGGCGTTGTGAAAATTAGAATGGTGAAAATAAAAAAGGACGTAATTACTTTTCTTTGCTTATTAAAGTTCATAAATCAATTTATTAAAATTATAAAATTAATATGATAATTTATAGATAATTATTAGTAACCATTCAGTCGGTTTGTTTTTCAATACGTATTTTGTTCAAAAGAATAGTTTTATACCGATTAGCCAACAAAATGTCGCGTATATTCGCTACGCTCTATAATCTCCTTTATTGGTCTATCGGTATTGGTTTTATAG
>DATERL010000015.1:0-3498 GCA_035271585.1 Prolixibacteraceae bacterium | reverse complement strand
ATTTGCTACTCTTATCCCCGACATAAATGTCGGGGCAATTAACTTTTCTAAAGCCCCCTCTAACTCTCCCGCTAAAAAGCGGGAAGAACAGGATAGTGCTTTACGAAAGCACTACCGTTTATTTGTTTTTAAATATCCAATATCAAATAATCAATATTGAATATCCAAGTTTTTAAAAGAATGACACCGTATTCGTTGGCACTACCTTTTATTCGTTTTTAAATTTCCAATATCAAATAATCAATATTGAATATCCAAGTTTTTAAAAGAACGTATCTACCAATTTGGTAGTCTCTACTCCCCCTTTAGGGGGTTGGGGGGTTTTAATTTGCAAAATCAATATCTTCATGTATAATTGGTTTTGGGTGAATAATGATTAAGCGCTCATCGCGTCCACCTTCAATATTTAAATCTAATATATCAATATCTAAATTTTCTTCGTTCTTTCCTGCTGTAATTTTCACTTTCCATGCACGATTTATCTCTGGCAATTCGCTATTAATAAATGTATTCGGTATTTGAATTAGCATATCGCGATTATTTGTCCAATCCACATCAAATTCATCAATAAATAGACCATTGTAATCGTAAACGGTATAAGTGAAATTATAAGCCCGAGCACCTTCGTAATGTACAATAAATTCGAACAACTCGTTGGGGTTTATCGATGCCTCAGAACAACCCTTTACATCACCAATTTCTTCACTAAAGGCAATGGTTGGATAAGGGAACACTTCAATTTGCATGGTATCGGCAAAGCTCTGGCAGCCATTCTTTCCTATATAATAGGCTACTAAATTGTAAACTCCCACTTGTACATCTAATTGAAGATTGTAATACGACTGGTTCGATGATGAATACTCCTTCATGATATCGCCATATTCGTTGAATAATTCCCAGTACCAAGTATCGGGGTTATCGCCTTCGTATTCGAGGGTATAAATGTGAGTTTGCCCAACAGTTACCTCGCGCCAACTTTCGGATATTATTGGAGCAGGGCCCTGAACATTAGCATAAACCGTATGGGTAGTATAGGGGAGCAATTCGCCATATACACCACCACTCGATGCTTCGAGCAATTTTAATTCGTAATTATGGTCGATACCTGTCCCCACAAAATCATCAATATAAATGACAACATTGTTGATTTCTCCATCGAAATCGGAATCGATCAGGTCTTCGGGTAAAATATGCCAGTAACTCACTACACCATTAATACTATATTTCAAATCGAATGGTGGCATACCGTCAATCTCTATATCGATGTTTACACCTTCATCGTTTGAACAAACAAGGGTTTCAGGTTTAATAAAGCGCACTTTAGGCGGTGCCGAAACTTTGATGAGCATACCCTGGAATTTACCACGATCTTCGTCGCTACGCTGGCAGCTATCGGCCGAAATCTCGTACACATAAACATAACCGGTATCGAGTGGCTGGTCGAAACTATCCCAAACTACCCACAAAGTGGTCCAGTTATTTTGGTCGCCCGAAACAGTGGCGGTTGTGCCGTTACCAGCCATACGGGTAAGTGCTTCGTCGTAAAAAAGCCGACCGCCATCAACGTTCCAAACAAAGTTGGAGGGTTCGGCATAATAGGGATCACCGTGAACAGTAAAGCGATGCACCGAGCCATTCACCACGCTATCGAGCGGCCAATTGGGATCGGGAATGGTCACACTTTGGGCAAAAGCAGTGCCGACGGCCATAAAAACTATGGTCGCGATCATTATGAATGGTATGTATATGTACCGTCGCATTGCTTATTTCAAAATATTACTGTTCTTTCAATTTTAATTTCTTCAATTCATCTATGCTCTAAAACGTCAACACTATTCCATGGTCATACCACCTGTTTGTGGTAAGTGCAGTATGGTGATGGAAATTTGGTTGTACTGTAGCGCAGCCTCACCCAAAGGCGCAATTTCACCCGATGCGCCATATTTATCCCTTAAACCGTCGAGGGTAAATTTATAAACTTCGTCAACGGTAGCATCACCATCGCTCACTCCAGTGATTTCCCAATGCAACTGCAAGCTGGCATCGAGATCATCAGCTGTTTCGATGATTATTTCGGTTTGTGTAAGAAATCCTTCGGCATCGGGATAGCTGTAATATAAGGTATATGGGTACGAGTTTTCGTGCAATTGGTTAAACTGGGCAGTGATGGAATAAGCTTGGTCGGAACATTCCTCGCGAGTACCCACAATGAACCACGCTTCGGGTGGCACCAAAATTTGATGTTTGAAACCGGTAATTTGGTTATCGAACACGCAATTATCAGCACTCTTTTCGTACACGGCAATGTACCCCGTACTTCCTCCACTGCCATCATTCCACTGGATCCACACGCCCGATGAGTTAGCAATGGCTTCAAGTGTTTCGCCTGTCAGTTCAAGAAACTCACCATTGCTGATTGCGGCTGTCCCGGTAAGGGGCGTCCAAGTATCGGTGGCCACGTCGTAAGTTCCCAGCGTTCCGTTTTCGACATACCACACAAAGGTGGAGACGGCAGTATAATGGGCATCGCCGGTGACCGAGTAGTAATGGTACGAACCCTCAACCACCGAAGCCTCGGGCAACTTTAATTCGTCGTCGAGGTTGGCAGGCACAAAGGGATTATACCCATCAGGTGTTTGCTGAGCCAATGCGTTGATGGCTGGTATAGTGAGGCCAATCAGCACAATGAATGTTAGTAATTTTTGTTTCATAATGATCGCGTTTAAAGTAAATGTTACTTTCTATTTTTAAGATCCTCAATTGTTAGCGGAACCGATTGTTTTATAAACCAATAATGTTCGAGGTTGATGTTGGCCTCAATAATTCTTCTAATGGCTTTGATAAGCCCATTTTTTTCATTCTCCATTTTACTCTTCTCCTCCATTTTAATTTTTCTTCTCCATTTAAATAATGGGCATTGCCCTCGTATTCAATAGGGCGTTGCCCTATCCTATTGTTTGTCGCCCCGTTGGGGCTTTAAAAGAACGTGCCTACCAATTATGTGTCATCTCGACCCTCCATGTCATTTTGATCCCGTCCGTCAACTGACGGACGGAATCAGAATGACACCGTATTCGTTGGCACTACATTATATTCGTCAATAAATTTCCAATATCAAATAATCAATATTGAATATCCAAGTTTTAAAAGAACGTATCTACCTTTTCGGGTAGTTCCATAGTCCAGTCCGTCAGCTGACGGAGGGATTTAGGGGTTTTTTCCTTTATATGCCCATTCGGACAAAAAAGCATATTTAGAAAAAACCACCTTTTTAAATACCGCTTAAAGCAGTTTTAAATTGTTTTTAAATATTGTTGTTGCAGTTGCCTCTAATAAAAGAGCGCTGCTGCACTATCTTTTTAATTCAATGCTATTATACGAAACAGGCATAATGTTGTAAGCCATTACCATGTCCATTCCTCCATTTTGTGGTAAGTGGTTCATGATGCGTATTTGTAAACGACGGTCAACATCGTGGGTTATGAGTGTGCCATATTT
>DATERL010000014.1:0-4051 GCA_035271585.1 Prolixibacteraceae bacterium | reverse complement strand
GGTCATCGAATATACCATATTTATGATCTTAATGAATTTCTTGCTTTTAATTTAAAAAACATAAGATAGCAGTGAATAGCAGTCGGCCACGACATCCACAAAGATACGGCATTTTGTGAAATACGCAATAAAAAAGTTTTTTTGTAGAGTTGTAGAGTCAACCGGCAAGTGCGAATTTATACAACGTAAGTTGAACTTAGCCAGTAATTCAAAAGCAATGAATTACACGCTTTTAATTTCTCTGAATTCCTGTATTTTATAATTGCAATAGAAAAAATATTTCTGCAAATTATCCACAATTTCTTTTGTATGAAATTGTGGAACAACGGTTGTCCTTAATTGATAATCGATACTCGATTTTCTTAAAATTTCAATAGATTCTTCTATTTTTGACAATAAGAAAGGATCTTCAATTGCACAAATTTCTTGATATTTTTTTAACTCTAAGCAGGTTTTAATATCCATTGCAACATAATCTATCAATTTATTTTCAATTAGTGTTTTTAAAACCATCGGGTTCGAACCATTCGTATCTAATTTAATTGCATAGCCTGTTTTTTTTATTCTTTTTATAAAGTCTTGCAAATCACGCTGCAATGTCGGTTCGCCTCCCGTTATTACAACACCGTCCAACCAATTTTGTCGTGATAAAAGAAAATCAAAAATATAATCCTCCGAAATATCGTTGTTTTGTTGCATTAGCTCCGGATAAATCAATTCAGGATTGTGACAATATTCGCATCTAAAATTGCAACCTTTAGTAAAAATAACGGCCGCCATCCTCCCCTCCCAATCAATAAAGCTTTGTTTTTCGAACCCTCCGATTTTCATAGCTAACTATTTTATTTCTATCTTGCTCAGATTAAACAACTTCCTGTCTTTGAATTCCTGTTGTTTGCCAATATTCCATTGATTTATAGGGCGCATATAACCCACTATCCGGCTATAGACTTCACACTCCGATTCACATTTTGGACACTTGAAATATTCTCCTGCCACGTAGCCATGCGTGGGGCAAATACTAAAAGTTGGCGATATAGTTATATACGGTAAATGAAATGAATGTGTAATCTTCCTAATCAGATTTTTGACGGCTATTCCGGGCATGTTCTTTTCACCTGTAAATAAGTGCAATACCGTACCCCCTGTGTACTTTGTTTGCAAATCATCCTGTAAAGACAAAACTTCAAAAATATCATCCGAAAAATTCACAGGCAAGTGAGTGGAATTCGTATAATAAGGTGCTGCCCCATTTTTAAAAGCTTCATGGTTTGCAGTGATGATATCAGGATACTGAACAGTATCAATGCGTGCAAAACGATAAGCAGTACTTTCAGCAGGTGTGGCTTCAAGGTTATACATATTTCCCGTTTCTTCCTGAAAATCCTCTAAAACATTCCTCATAAAATCCATTACTTTCAATGCAAATTGCTTACTTTCGGGATGAGCAATATTTTCTCCTAAAAAATTCAAACAACATTCGTTCATGCCGGTTATCCCAATAGTCGAAAAGTGATTTTCCCAGTAACATTTATATCGTTGATAAACATAACGTAAATAAAATTTTGAATAGGGATAAAGCCCTTTTTTCGTATAATTTTCAATTGTTTTTCGTTTGATTTCAAGACTGTCTTTTGCCAAGATCATCAAATTTTTTAGTCGTTGAAAAAAGTTGTCTTCAGAAGTAGCCTCATATCCAAGTTTTGGTAAATTAATGGTAACAACGCCAATAGAACCGGTTAGAGGATTGGCTCCAAAAAGCCCTCCACCTCGTTTTAATAATTCTCTCTTATCCAATCGAAGTCGGCAACACATGCTACGTACATCATCGGGCTTCATATCTGAATTCACAAAATTTGAAAAATAAGGTATACCATATTTTGCGGTCATTTCCCAAATTCCGTTGTAATTTTCGTTTTCCCAATCAAAATTAGGCGTAATGTTATAAGTAGGTATTGGAAACGAAAACAATCTCCCATTTGCATCTCCCTCCAACATTACTTCGGCAAAAGCCTTATTGAACATCGTTATTTCAGATTGATAATCGCCATAAACTTCTTTTTGAATCTCGCCGCCCAAAACAACCGGCTCGTTTTTCAAAAATTCCGGGACCACTAAATCCATCGTTATATTGGTAAAAGGTGTTTGAAACCCCACCCTTGTAGGAATATTGATATTAAAAAGAAATTCCTGAATACATTGTTTTACTTGCAAAAATGTTAATTTATCATATCGAATGTATGGGGCAAGAAAAGTGTCGAAATTGGAAAAAGCTTGTGCTCCGGCCGCTTCTCCCTGCATGGTGTAGAAAAAATTGACGATCTGCCCCAGTGCAGTCCTTAAATGTTTTGCAGGTTTACTTTCGACTTTCCCTGAAACACCTTTGAAGCCTGAGAGAAGCAAATCTTTTAAGTCCCAACCCACACAATAAACACTTAAGAAGCCTAAATCATGGATGTGAAAATATCCCTTTTTATGGGCATTAGAAATGTTATCTGGATAAAGCTTTGTGAGCCAATATTGAGAAGTAATCAAAGTTGAAATATGTTGATTAAGTCCTTGAAGAGAATAAGCCGAATTAGCACTTTCTTTTATTCGCCAGTTATTCATTTCAAGATAATCATCCACTACCTCAATATTGCTGAAAAGATCTTTAACATTTCTCGACAACTCTCTTTGTTTGCGATACAACAAATAAGCTTTTACCAGCTCGAAACTTTCTTTTTCAAAAAGTATTTTCTCAACAACATCTTGTACTAGTTCAACTGTAGGAATATCAATTTGTTGATTACTGTCAAGTTTTTTAACCACTTCTAAACTAAGCTCTCTCGCTCTGGCACGATTGGGATTTCCTATCGCACGCATCGCCTTAAAAATCGCATGTTCAATTTTTTCGATTTGAAATTCCACAATTTCTCCATTACGCTTTACAATTTTTTTAAAACGAGATGCACCATTCATTAGATTATGAATTTTAATGTTAATAAATGATAACTCGCGGGGTAAGAAAAGAAAAACTACAGAGAAGGTTGTAATTTATCTCTCGCCTTTCACCCGAAAGCTACGATAATTGATATTCGGCAGGTCTTCTGACTTGTTCCGATTTTATCGCCTTCCCGTCTCTCGGGGTTGAAACAGTGGCAAAAGTGATAAAACCCATCTTTGGAACTTACAGCTACGGGGATAGTTCCTGATTTGCACAGGATTCCCTTTTAATCAATAAGAACCGAATACGAATGCAAAGTAAAAACAAATTAGCGGGACTTACAAACATTCCCGAACAAATTTGTATGAGGTAAAATCACCATTGAAAATTTTTATTTTAATTCGAAAACAGCATCACGTCACCTGCAACAGGAGAAGAATAATTTAATGAATTTCCGCGTCACATCAATTACGACCTGACCGCATTCGGTTCGTGCATAAATCACACACTGTGCGCAGGTATTTCAGTAGATGACGTCTACGACAATGGAGGCAACGACTAGATTCGATGATTACAACACACCGATAAATAAAAAACAGAGGAAATTTAAAAAATATCCTTATCTTTGCACTTTCAAATTAACAAGGGGTGCCTTATAACAACGGGCTGAGATCATACCCAATCACCTGATCCGGATAATACCGGCGTAGGGAAAAAAGAAAAGCTTGCCTCTATAGCTTAAATTTTTTTCGGTATTTTTCTCTTATTTAATCCCCTTTTTTGTTTCACACGTGCTATCCGGAAATAAACAAAACACCGGATGCAAAAAAAATTAGTTGTAAAATGAAACCTCCATGTTTGCTTTTAGAACACCCAAGCGGATGAAAATTTAGTAGGTTCGCTGATTCCATATTGACTGATTTTAATTAGTTTTGTCATCACCATCAAGGTGATTTATAACGAACCATTAAACTTTAGTCCACAATGGAAACAGTATCATTTGAACAAGTAGTCAGCCGCGGGTGTGGGCTTGACGTACACAAGGAAACGGTAGTAGCCACCATAGATGGCGAAGGGTTAGAACGTACCACCCGAGAATTTGGAACGTTCACGAGATCTTTGACA
>DATERL010000013.1:0-21256 GCA_035271585.1 Prolixibacteraceae bacterium | reverse complement strand
AAATACTCCATGCGCGGTGCGTCGGAACTAACTGCAAAAGATGACAACCAGACCAAAGGTTTGAGTAAAAGTTATATATTGGATTATAGCTACGATTTAGGTGAAGCGATGACTGCTTTTATTCCACGTTTTAAGGGGGGTGGCATGGCCGAACCATTGGGCGAAAAATCGCACTTTTATAAAGAACTCGAGAAAACCCAGGGCAAAGCTAGGGCCAAACAAATTGCTCAGCAAGCACCACTTTATTGGGGGAGTCAACCCATTTCGGGGGCGCCATTTTATTACGGTGCCGTGTTGTGTTTTCTTTTTGTTTTAGGCTTATTTTTGGTGAAAGGAAAAGATAAATGGTGGATAATTGCCACTGTGGTGGTGGCATTTTTGCTTTCACTTGGGAAATATATCCCATCGTTAGCTCATTTTATGATTGACTATTTCCCGGGTTACAATAAATTCCGCGATGTAAAAAATATAATTTCGATACAACAGTTTGCCATGGCGCTTTTGGGCGTATTGGCCATAAAAGAAATTTATCAACGGAATATTGATGATAAAACCTTTATTAAAAAATTAAAAATTGCATTCGGAATTACAGGTGGAATTGCTTTATTATTTGCTCTATTTCCGGGTATTGCTGGTAGTTTTATTGGGAAAAGCGATGCTCAGTTAGCGCAAATGGGTTGGCCACAAACTCTGGTCGATGCATTGCAAAGCGACCGTAAAATGGTGTTGCGTACCGATGCTTTCAAGGCATTGATTTTTGTTTCCCTAGCCGCAGCAGCAATTTGGGCCTACTGGACCAAAAAACTGAAAGCCCAATATGCCATTGCAATTTGGGTAGTGTTGGTGCTGGCCGATATGTGGCCGGTAAATAAACGCTATTTTAACAACGACGATTTTGTTTCAAAACGTAAGGCCGAAGTTCCCTACACTCCAAATGTGGCCAATCAGGCAATTTTAAAAGATACCGACCCCGATTATCGAGTGCTCAACATGGCGGTAAGTACTTTCAATGATGCTTCTACTTCGTTTTTTCATAAATCGATTGGTGGTTACCACGGTGCAAAAATGCAACGTTATCAGGAGCTGATTGAGAATAGTATTGCTCCCGAAATGCAACAACTCGGCGTACGCATGGGGGAAATTCAGTCGCAAGCCGACATGAATCAGCTTTTTGATGGTTTGAATGCGATAAATATGCTTAACACCCGGTATTTAATTTACGATCTCAGCGCGCAACCATTAAAGAATAATAGTGCTTTGGGCAATGCTTGGTTTGTTAAGGATTTGCAGTGGGTTGAAAATGCCGATCAAGAAATTGAAAAGCTTAATCAAATTGATGTGGCCAATATGGCCATTGCCAATGATCAATTCAGGAATCTTGTATCGGAACAATTGGGGTTCGATTCTTTATCGACTATTGAATTAATTACTTACAATCCCAATCAATTGGTATATCAATCGCAATCAAATGTCAATCAATTGGCCGTATTCTCCGAAATATATTATCCCAAAGGCTGGATTGCCAAAATTGATGGCGCCGAAGTTCCTCATTTGAGCGTGAATTATGTATTGAGAGCATTGGAAATCCCAGCCGGAAAACACTCAATTATTTTTGAGTTTAAACCTCAGTCCTATTATATTGGTAATAAAATAACCCTAGCATCGTCAGTAATTATGTTGCTGTTAATTGCTGGTGTGGTTTTTTTCGAGTTGAGAAATTGTAAATTGAAAAACAAAAGATGAAACGAACACGTTTAGAATAAAGTAAAAACACTAATGAATCGAATTTCAACTTTTGCTAATAAACAACGTGGGACTTTTCCCGCCTTATGCGGGACAGGCTATACAGCCGTTTAAAATAATTTTATTTGTATGAAAAAAAAAGGTCCAAAACCAATGAAGCGCCGTTTGGTAAATGCATATTTTGTTTCGACATTAAGCATTACCCTCTTACTTTTCCTAATTGGTTTGTTATCGTTAATGGTATTCAACGCCAAGTATTTAAACGAATACATTAGAGAGAATATTGGGTTTACTTTGGTGCTCGACGATGAGGTTCGTGAGGTTGACCTGATCAAACTTCAAAAATTGTTGGCTGCACAGCCCGAAGTTAAGCAAGCCGAATATGTTGATGCTGAAACTGCGGCCAAGCAATTACAAACCGAACTGGGCGAAGACTTTGTCGGTTTTTTGGGCTATAACCCTTTGCATGCTTCTATCGATGTGAAACTTTACGCCGCTTATACCCTTAACGACAGCCTGATTAATCTCGAAAAAAAGTTTCTCGAGTTTTCCAATGTCGAAGAGGTTTATTATCAACGCAACTTGGTAAATTTAATCAATGAAAATGCCAATAAAATAAGTTTTGTTCTTTTGGGTTTGGGCTTAATTATGTTGCTTATTTTTGTAGCGCTTATTAATAACACTATACGTTTGTCGGTTTATTCAAGGCGCTTTATTATTAATACTATGCAGTTGGTTGGGGCCACTCGTTCGTTTATCCGAAAACCTTTCGTGGCAAAATCAATTGTGCATGGAGCCATTGGAGCTTTGTTGGCCAATGTTTTGTTGTTATTGCTTACGTCATCGTTCAAAAGTTTTTTTGCCGAGGTTTTGAATCAGCAATCGCAATATATTTACCTTATTGTTTTCGCTTTGGTGTTTTTTGCGGGTATTGTTATCTCGTGGCTATCTACTTTATTTGCAGTCAACAAATTTTTGCGCTTGCGTTACGATGAGCTTTTTAATTAACCATTCAAAAACCATTTAATGAATTTTATCAAACGATTACTTTTTAGGCTCTTAGGTGCAAAAAGATATCTTTTGCTTGTGAGCAAAGTCTTTTTTCTGTTGTACCGTTTAAAATTTCTCAAAGGGAATAAATTATTCGATTGTCATTATTTTGTCAATAAACTGATTAAAAAGGGCGATACGGTAATCGACATTGGCGCCAACCTGGGTTATTATTCTGTAATTTTTTCTAAAATAGTTGGGTCAAAAGGTCAGGTTTACTGTGTTGAGCCGGTTGAGCTGTTCAGGCAAGTGCTCGAGAGCAATACCAGTGGTTTTTCAAATATCGAAATACTGCCCTATGCATTGGGCGAGATTGATGGCGAAAAAATAAAAATGGGAGCCCCTTCGCAGTCCACTTATTTTAGTCATGGTCGTACCCATGTTTTAACGCAGAACGACGATTGCAGCATGGTTTTCGATGCTGTTATTAAACGCCCCGATACCTTGTTTGCTCAGCTAAGCGAATTGCATTACATCAAGTGCGACATTGAAGGTTACGAAGGTATTGCCATACCACTTTTTGAAACGCTTATTGATAAGTTTAAACCCATTATGCAAATCGAAATTGCCGGCGATAATATCGAATTCCTTTTCAATTTTTTTCAAAAGAAAGATTACCACATATTCTACTTAAAAGGAGAGCAATTAATTGAGATTAAGCAAAATGGCGACGAGTCATTTGGTGATTTCTTTTTTGTTCATAACAGCCGAATTGGAGCGCCTAATCCATATTTTAAATAATCTTAAGCACCTCAACGGAATGTTTTTAAATATTTCATTAGTTTTGTAATCTTTTAAATTTGATAATTATGGTAAAGAAAATAGATACTCAAAAGAATGAAGATTCGTTTGCGTTGGTTCGCGAAAATTACAAACTGATGATTATTGGTTTGGTAATAATTGTTATTGGCTTTTTGCTCATGGTGGGCGGGGGTAGTGAGGATCCCAACATATTTAATTACGAAGTTTTTAACTTCCGAAGAATAACATTGGCACCTTTAGTTGCCTTGTTTGGATTTCTTTTTATTATTTACGCCATTATGAAAAAACCAAAAACAAACGAGGAATAATTAATGTCGATTTTAGAAGCGATTATACTTGGCATTGTTCAAGGTCTTACCGAGTTTTTACCGGTTAGCTCAAGTGGTCATCTCGAAATTGGCCATGCAATTTTGGGTGTCGATACCAGCATGAACCTTACATTTGATATTATTGTGCACGGAGCTACGGTGTTAAGTACCTTGGTTGTATTCCGAAAAGATATTATTGAGCTCTTTGCCGGATTGTTCAAATTTCAATGGAACGAGCCAACCCGTTACGTTGCATTACTTATTGTGTCGGCCATTCCGGTGGCCATAGTTGGCTTTTTGTTTGAAGAACAAATTGAAGCTCTTTTCTCTGGTAACGTTGTTTTCATTGGGAGTATGCTCTTGGTCACAGCCGCTTTATTGGCAACGGCTTACTTTGTTAAAAAGAGGAAACGTGAAATCAACTTCTTTGATGCTATTATTATTGGTTTAGCTCAAACAGTAGCGATCATACCTGGAATATCGCGCAGTGGGGCAACTATTGCCACTGGGCTAATTATTGGGAATAATAAGGATAGCTTGGCTAAATTTTCGTTTTTGATGGTTATGATTCCAATATTGGGCGCCAACTTTATTAAAATTGTTTCGGGCGAATTTGCACTTACCGATAGCGTGAATGCCTGGCCTTTATTTGCAGGATTTTGCGCTGCTTTTGTGGCCGGACTATTTGCATGTCGCATAATGATTAACATGGTGAAAAAGGGCAAATTAATTTATTTCGCCATTTACTGTGCTCTTATCGGCCTAATTGCTATCTTTGCCGGCTGATTTTTCAACTGTAATTTTTGTGTAAAAATCTGGTTTCGGGCTATTTCATGAATCAACCTTTGAGTAATTATAATTTCGTCACAGGCGAAATCCTGCTATTTGACAAACCTCTTGATTGGACTTCGTTCGATGTGGTGAGTAAGGTGCGTTATTTTCTATGTAAAAAGCTGGGGTTAAAAAAATTGAAGGTAGGTCATGCTGGTACGCTCGACCCAAAAGCTACGGGTTTGGTTGTACTTTGTACCGGAAAAGCCACCAAAAGTATTGAATCAATTCAGGCTCAGGAAAAAGAATACATTGCCACTTTAAAACTTGGGGCAACAACGCCTTCATTCGATCTCGAATCGGAAGAAGACCAAACTTTTGAAACCGAACATATTACAATTAATTTAATTGAAGAAAAGATTAAAGATTTATTGGGTGAAATCGACCAGGTGCCACCAATTTTCTCTGCTATTAGAGTGAATGGGAAAAGGGCTTTCGATTATGCGCGTAGCGGACAGGAGCTTGAATTAAAATCGAGAAAAATTCAAATCGATGCCATTGAAGTAATTAATTTTGAAATGCCAATTTTAACCTTGAGAGTAAATTGTGGTAAGGGCACCTATATTCGTTCGTTAGCCCGTGATTTAGGCCTTAGTTTAGAAAGTGGTGCCTATTTAACAGCATTAAGGCGAACAAGAATTGGCGAAAACCGAGTTGAAGAAGCATGGAACCTCGAAAACTTTAAAATAATGTTGGATCAAATGTAACTTTTCCCCTTTTTTTACGTAAAAGGGCACTTACGTCCAATAAAATAGAAATAATACAAACATTAAGAAGTGAAAATCGTTTAAGTGTTGAGCATTATATTAACCGAAACCGTTTTCAACTTTTGTAATACCTTATAAAATAATAATTTGAAAGTATGAAGCTATCTAAGTTTAAATTCAAATTACCAGAAGAATTAATCGCATTGCACCCGGCATTTCATCGTGATGAAAGTCGGTTAATGGTACTGAATCGCGCAACCCGTAAAATTGAGCACAAGTTATTTAAAGATTTGATTGACTATTTCGATAGTGGCGATGTGCTGGTTTTTAACGATACCAAAGTTTTTCCTGCCCGTTTATATGGGAATAAAGAAAAAACGGGCGCCGAAATTGAAGTGTTTTTACTTCGCGAATTGAACAAGGAACAGAGGCTTTGGGATGTATTGGTCGATCCGGCCCGTAAAATACGTATTGGCAACAAACTTTATTTTGGCGATGACGACAATCTTGTCGCCGAAGTAATCGATAATACCACCTCAAGGGGTCGTACATTGCGTTTTTTGTTCGATGGTTCATACGAAGAATTTAAAGAAACCTTGTACCTTTTGGGCAAAACCCCGCTGCCAAAGTTTATCGACCGTCCAGTTGAGGAAAACGATCGCGAACGTTATCAAACTATTTTTGCTAAACACGAAGGCGCCGTTGCAGCTCCTACTGCCGGACTTCACTTTAGCCGTGAATTGATGAAACGTCTCGAAATTGTGGGTAGCGAATTTGCTTATGTCACCCTTCATGTTGGTTTGGGCAACTTTCGCTCGGTTGATGTTGAGGATTTGACCAAGCACAAAATGGATTCGGAACAAATATGGATTTCGGAAGATGCTTGTAAAATAGTTAATCATGCACGTGAAGAACGTAAAAGAGTATGTGCCGTTGGAACTACAGTAATGCGTACGCTCGAAAGTTCGGTTTCGACAAGTGGCGAGCTCAAACCTTTCGAGGGCTGGACTAACAAATTTATTTTTCCACCTTACGATTTTAGCGTGGCCAATTGCATGGTTTCTAATTTCCATTTACCATTATCAACTTTGTTAATGATGGTTGCCGGTTTTGCCGGTTTCGACCTTTTAATGGAAGCATATCAAGTAGCCATTAAAGAAAAATACCGTTTTGGTACTTATGGCGATGCCATGTTGATTATCTAAAAAGAATTGCAAATCTTATAAAAAGAGGGAAGGCCAGGTGCTTTCCCTTTTTATTTTTTTTGAATTGGCACCAGCCGAATTGTTTTTTTAGCTACCTGTTCGCCATCAATTTTGGTGGTCATGGTCCAGTTGCCCATTTTATCGTGTGGCGGATCCCAGACGCAATCGCCCAGAAAAAAATCGTATTCGTTACTATTGATAACTACCGAACCGGTGAATGGAGGGGCTACTTTGCCGGTTTCATCTTTAAACGAAGGGTGTTCAATTGTAAAATCGATTCGTTTTCCCTTGGCCTTCTTTATTTTCAACACGTAGCCAAATTCAGTGCCCGTATCGGCTCCAATTACGTTGGTGATATCGAGCAGTTTGGGTATCGCACGGCTTTTGCGATCCCAGCGTTCATATTCGCCATAGCTGTATAATGTGACCTCGATTTTCTTTTTCGCCATAAATACAAAGATAAATAAGTTATAATAGATAGTTAGTCCCGATGGTTTTCGGAATGAGATATGAGTATTGAGACAAATACTAACACTTTGATATTGTGTACGTTATATGAAACGATGTGGATATTTTAATATATTAATAATCAAATGTTTATAAAAATATAAGGAACTATTGAAGCTAGCAAAACCTGAATAATTGCAATTCATTTTTCTATGGTTTTATCAACCTGATTTATTAATATCTTTGTTTCTCAATAGATTGGTAGATTATGAGACATGAGTATTGAGGCAAATAGTAACACTTTGATATTATGGGTGTTATGTTAATTGATGTAAATGTTTCAATTTATTAATAATTAACTGGGTATAAAAAATAACGAACTATTGTTTCTTAAATATAGGAGAAATTAGATCATGCCACATGTAAATGATCAAGCCACAATTCTACTTGTTGATGATAACGAGGTGAATTTGGACTTACTTACCGCAGTACTCAGTAAACTGAATGCGAAATTAGTTTGTGCCACTTCGGGGCCTGACGCATTGAGCAAAACCAATGAAGAGGAACTTGCCTTGGCTATTGTAGATGTGCGCATGCCTGGTATGTTAGGCTATGAATTTGCTATAAAATTGAATGAAGGCAGAGTTGATAACAAAGTTCCGGTTATATTTTTAACCGCTAATTACATGAACAAGGAAGATGAGCTGAAAGGTTATTCTTCAGGCGCTGTCGATTACATTGTTAAACCATTCTCGCAACCCATTCTACTCAGTAAAGTAAAAGTTTTTCTCGATCTTTTCAATCAAAAAAAAACCATCCTTCAAAATGCTGAACTCCTAAGTAAATCAATTGAAGACCTGGGCAAAGCTAACGAGCATTTAAAAGAAAGAGAACAAAAGCAATTGAAAGAGCAATTGTTTAACAAGGCGCTGCTGCGCAGTATTCCCGGTATCTATTATCTTTATTCTTATCCCCAACTTAAGTTAATCAACTGGAACAAACAACATGAAACTCTTTTTGGATATAGTGCAAAAGAAATGCTGGGTAAGTCAATTTTTGACTGGTTTTTAACCGATGATTTAGCGTTGATCAACAAAGCTGTTAATATGCTTAGTGAACAAAACGAAGCATCATTAGAAGCACAGTTATTAACCAAAGTTGGTCGTTCAATTCCCTTTTTTCTGACCGCAGTTAAACTGGAGAGTGAAGGACGGCAATACCTCATGGGCGTTGGCACCGATGTAAGCGAACGCATGATTGCTGAGCAGAATTTGCGCGATAGCGAGTCCATATTAACCCGTGCACAACAAATTGCTCATGTGGGAAGTTGGGAATACGAATACAAGAGCGATAAAATGAAATGTTCGGATGAGACTTTTCGCATTTTTGGCTTTCAACCCAACGCTGTAGTTCCATCGCTCGGTTTGTTTTATGGCATGGTTCATCCCGACGACTCCCCTTTACTTTACGAAAATATTGCAGCTGTTTTAAAATCTAGGATCCCCTTGAGTATCGACCTGCGCATACTGCTTCCGAATGGAAACGAACGTGTGATTCATGAACAAGCCGAAGTGACCTACAACGAACTTGACGAAGCCGAAAAATGGCTCGGAACAGTGCACGATATTACCCAAAGGAAAAAAACCGAGGACGAACTGAACCGCTCGTTGGAGCAATTGCATCAATTGTCGAAACACATTGAACAAGCACGAGAAAATGAAAGGTTGACGATTGCCCGTGAATTGCATGATGATTTGGGACAGGCACTTACCGCCGTAAAAATTGACCTACAAATTATAAAACAACACACCTCTGACGAAACGGCGAAAGTGAAACTCGAAGATTTGAAAGGTTTAGTGGGTGATACCATTCGTACAGTACAGCGGATTACTTCGCAGTTACGACCCGAAATTATTGATGACCTTGGTTTAGAGGCCGCCATTGATTGGTACACCAAAGAATTTTCGCAACGCTATGGTATTGCTATTTTTCTGGATATTGAAAGCGGAATTCCCATTTCAAACGATGATGCCCTGCCGCTGTTCAGAATTATGCAAGAGTCGCTTACCAACATTGCCCGGCATGCTCAAGCAACACATATCGAAATTTTGCTCAGTCAGCAAGGTGATTTCATTCAATTTGAAGTAAACGACAATGGATTAGGTATTACAGAAACTGAAATCAACTCCAAAAAATCGTTTGGGATTATGAGTATGAAAGAAAGAGCGGCTTCGCTGGGAGGCACTTTTGAAATTTCGTGCAAAGATAAATTGGGAAGCAAAATATTGATTTTATTTCCCATAAATAAAGAATAAGGTATGAAAATATTGATTTGCGACGACCATAAAATTGTGCGCGACGGACTGCGGCGGATACTTGAACAATACAAGGGAACTTGCTTGATTGATGAAGCGGCCAATGGAAGCGAAGTGCTTGACCTGTTTAATAAAGCGGCCTACGAATTTCTGTTACTCGATATTTCGTTGCCCGATATGAGCGGTTTAGATGTTCTTCAGGCCGTGAAGAAAAAATGGCCAGCAACTCAGGTACTCATGCTAAGCATGCATCCGCAGGAACAATATGCCATACGTGCCCTTACTTTTGGAGCTTCGGGTTATCTGACCAAAGATGCTGCCGCCGAAGAGTTATTGTTAGCGGTTCAGGAAATAGAAAAAAATGGCAAGTATATTTCTCGGTCGCTTGCCCATTGTTTGGCGCTTCAACTCAACAACGATAGCAAGCAAGCCCTACATGAAAAGCTGTCGGAGCGCGAATTTGAAATTATGATTAAAATTGCCACAGGAAAATCGTTAAAGGAAATTGGAAGCGAATTGTGCATTTCAAGCAAAACGGTTAGCACTTATCGAAGTAGAATTATGGAAAAGATGAAGCTGATAACGAATACCGACCTTGCACGTTATTGTATTGAAAATCAGTTGTTGTAATCGAAAATTGCAAGCATTTAGTATGATGGATAATAGGTAGAGCTTTCGTTCAAAATAGATGGTATATTTTATATTTAGCTCGAAGATACCCGAGCACACTACCAATTGCTGCCTATCTCTAAACCTGTTAAATTTTTTTTATCTGCAGCATCTGCAAAATTAGCGTGAAATAAACCTCGCTTGTACGGTGTGTACGAAAAGCACTGTTTTGTTGTTTCCGCCAGCTGGCGGAAAAGTTAGAGAAGGCTTTGAGAATAAATAATCAAATCATCAGTCACTGCCTACATCAATAACACTTAGAGCTGAATAATTAAGCCTTTAGCCCTTATGATATTCATTTCAATCTTCGATTATTTATTATGAATTACTCATTTATGGAATTTCCTATCAACTATCTGTATTCATTTTAAAATTGTACCTTTGGTATAATAAAAACATCAATATGAATCGTAAAGAAATCTTACAACACATAAAAAAAACGGTATGGAAAACATCACCTTCCGCAAAAATCATACTTTATGGTTCGGAAGCTCGAGGAGATGCTAACCAGGATTCAGATATTGATATATTGATTTTAGTAGATAAGAATGAACTTTCTTATGAGGATAAAACTGCGATAACTGATTCGATTTACGATATTGAACTCAAAACCGGTGTAATTATCAGCCCATTAATTTATACTCAAAAACAATGGACTAACCGCCCTTTTAAGACCCCTTTTTATGTTAATATAATAAATGAAGGAATAAGGCTATGAAACAAGAGCTGGATCAGAAAAGTATTGAGGCATTGTCGCAATACCGTATTCAACGGTCAAAAGAAACCTTGCTTGAAGCACAAATGCTTATTGAGAATGCGTTCTTCAATGCAGCTGTAAATCGATTGTATTATGCTTGTTACTATTCTGTTAATGCTTTACTTGTTAAACAACGCATTGCAGCTCAAACACATGCAGGAGTAAAACAGATGTTTGGACTTCATTTTATAGTTACTGGAAAACTCCCGACTAAACTTGGACGATTTTACAACCGATTATTTAATGATAGAATTACTGGTGATTATGACGATTTTATAACCTTCGACGAGGAAATGCTGAATGATATATTTCCGAATGCTGTAGATTTTGTAAATCAAATTTCAGCTCTTATAAACAGCTTATAAAACGGATAATTTTATTTAATACTTGTTTGCATAGAAGGCTGATAATTTGATTGTAATCTGCGCTTCCTGACTATGGGTTTATAATAGTATAAAATATACGTAAGCTGTTATTTATGTGCAGTTGTCTCGACTTGGTTGACAGATAAAACTTTAATCAATGCTAATTACATCGCACCATATCACACTTTTTTTATCTGCGGCATTTGCAAAATCAGCGTGAAAAAAACCTCGCTTGTATGGTGCGTACGAAAAACACTGTCATATCCTCTCCACCAGCTAGCGAAAGGGTTAGAGAGGGCTTTGAGAATTAATAATTTACCAGAATAGTTCGGTAATTTTTTTAGATACAAAGTTTACAAAACATATTTAGTAAATTATTTTTAACTTTACTGATATTCTCAAAACAAACATATTATGGATATTTCAGCTTTAAAATTAGATTTAGTCCAAAAAATCCTCAACATGAAAAACCCATCGCTTCTTTTTAAAATTAATAATATTTTACAAAATGAAGTCGAAATAGATTGGTGGGATCAATTGCCAAAAGAAGTTCAGGATTCGATATTTGAAGGCATTCAGGATATTGAGGAAGGAAAAACATTTACGCACGACCAAGTCATTCAAGAAACCAAACAAAAATATGGAATCTAATATGAATATAATTTGGTCGGCAAAAGCAAAAACCACTTTTTATTTGGTAATTGATTATCTGCATGACAACTGGACCAAAAAGGAGGTCGTCCGATTTTATGATAAGACTCAAATTACGCTAAATGCAATTAAAAAAAATCCGGGTATTTTTTCTGTTTCTGCAAAAAACAATAATATCAGAAAAGCTAGAGTCGATAAAAACAATTCGTTTTACTATAAAATCGACAATTACCATAAGAATATATATTTGTTAACTTTTTTTGATTCAAGACAAGATCATCAAAAATTATTATTATAAATCACCAACAGCCGCTGCCTACATCCAATCCGTTCCGATTTATCGGAACAAAAATCCGTGTTTTCTCCGTTCAAAAACAACGAATAAACACCGTAGGTGTTACGGCATTGTAGCAAACGGTTGAGTTTGCAGAAATACCGCGTAGCGGTTATGGATTGTTTATTGGTCTAAATTATAATTTTTACATGCTTGTTTTATCAACCCATAACCGCTACGCGGTATAAAAAAATATGAACATATTTCTACAATGCAGTAATCGCTACGCGATATTTTTTAGTGGTGCTAAAATCCATACTTAAATTAATCAATCCACCCGAATAATGAAGTGATCCGTTTTTTTTGTAGTTTTGCTTAAAATAATTTGCCATGACAACAATAGTAATAAATGAGAAAACGAAAAAAGGTAGAATCATTCTCGACCTAATTAGAGAGATGGGGATTGGCCAAATCATTGAAGACAACTTTAACGAAAATACTATTCAAGCAATCAACGATGCTCAACATGGAAAAACAATTGTATGTGAAGATTTTAATGATTATCTCACAAAAATCAAAGATTAATGTTTCGTATTGAAATTACCCATCAATATATAAAGGACATTAAGTTAGCACGAAAAAGAAATTTTGATGAATCAAAACTGAACTCAGCAATTCAAATTTTAGTTAAAGGAGCACAATTACCATCACATTTCAAAAATCATAAATTGTCAGGAAATTATAAAGGGCTTAATGAATGTCATATTACTCCCGATTACCTTTTAATTTATTCAAAAAACAAGGCAATTGAATTAATCACATTAATTCGTATAGGCACTCATTCCGATTTATTCAAATAACTTGCTTGTAATTTGCACTTCCTGACTATGGGTTTATAATCGTATAAAATATTTGTAAGCTGTTATTTATGCACAGTTGTCTCGACTTGGTTGACAGATAAAACTCTAATCAATGCTAATTACTAAGCACCAAATCACCCCCATTTTTTTTATCTGCGGCACCTGCAAAATTAGCGTGAAATAAACCTCGTGTAATTCATTTTTTTTTGCCCAAAAAACCAGCATTGAACACTTAATGCCAATTTTCTCTACTCACACACTTGTCTGTGTAAGTTTTCTCCTACAACAAAATCAGTTTTCCCTTACAAGCATTTCGTCTTTCCCCTACAATCAATTTGCTGGAATAAAATCATTTTTGCTATGTGATAAAATCTTCAAAAATGAGAGTAGTGATAGCTGATGATTCGGTTCTTATGTTAGAAAGGTTGCAGCAAATGCTAAACCTACTGGAGCAGGTAGAAGTGGTTGGAGTCTTTCAAAACGGAAGCGATGCCCTCGATGCTGTTCAAAGATTAAAACCCGATTTGGCCATTTTGGACAATAAAATGCCTGGGTTAAATGGTATAAATGTTATTGGTGAAATCAGAAAAGAGAACCGCTCGGTGAAATTAATGTTGCTAACGTTTTATTCCGATTCCTACTACAGAATGAAAGCCATGAAAGCCGGGGCCGATTATTTCTTCTCGAAAAGCGATGATTTTGAAAAAATACCGGGAGTAATTGCTGAATTGAGTATTTCGTCAGAATTAAAAAACAAGAATATTTAATAATCAAAAAATACTATTATGAAACGAAGAATATTTTTTATTTTCATAGCATTGGTAATGCTCTCAGGTTCATGTAAAAAGGATGAAATTCCTGAATTAGCAATAACAGTTTCCGGCATCGATTTTAAGCCAAATTTTTTCCAATTGGAAGGAAAAATTGTTGGTATTGATGCAGATATTGCAGCGCAAGCTTTTGAAAACGCTGGCATTCCGGCTGAGTTCAACATGTCTAGCTCTTGGGACGAGGCTTACAAGACAACACTCAAGGGGCCAAATAAGGCATTGTTAACTGTAGCCTATACCAAAGAACGCAAAGATCTGTTTAAATGGGCTGGCCCCACATGCAAACGTGGCTATGAAATTTTTGCAAAAGCTAGTTCCGGGGTTGCGGGTAGCATTGGCGTTGAAGCCAGTAAATCAATTGAGTCAATCGCCGCAGTAAGAGACTGGGAAAAAACAACGCTTCTAGAAGAGATGGGGTTTACCAATCTGCGCTATTACAACACGTACGAGGAGGCCATAACTGCGTTTAAAAATGATGACGTAAAAGCGATAGCAAGCGAACAAGTCCAGTTTCTCGAAGTGGTTACGTTTGATTATTATATGCAGCAAAAAATTAGCGTTACCTGTATCTTTGATGATGCCTTCTTTTTTATTGCTTTCTCAAAAGATGTTGACGATCAGGTGGTTAAGCGCTGCCAAGACGCAATTGATGCGCTGATAATTGATGGAAGCACGTTAGACATTTACCGTAAATACGTGCCTTATGCCGTTAAAGAAATGGTGCCCAGCTTAATACAGCTAGCTACTGAAATTAACCCACCTTTTAATTACTTATCCGAAGTTATTGGAGCCCAAACACAAACTCTTGGTTCATCTGTTGAAATTGTAACTGAGATGCAAGCGCAAAACAGTTACAAGAACCCAATCTGTATTACCAGTTGGGTGTCAGCCTACGAATTGGTACAATTTATGCCCAACTACGCTCTTTTTACAACTGCCCGAACACCAGAGCGCGAAAATCTTTTTCAATGGGTTGGTCCAATTTCAAAAACAACTGCTCGTTTTTACACAACAACTGCTTCGGGCATCAAAATTCAAACACTCGACCAAGCCAAAGCGATAGGAACTATTGCAACACCTCAAGATTGGTTCACGCACGATTTTCTTATAAAAAATGGGTTTCAGAATATTTTAGCCACCGCCTCCACTCCAGAAGAAGCTTTTAATCAACTGAAAAGTGGTGAAGCAGATGCGTTATTGCTACATGATACGTCGGTAAAATGGCTGTGCGATAAAACCGACACTCCCCAGACCGACATCTCCAAACAATTTGAGGTAGGTGATTACACTTACTATATCGCCTTCTCCCTCAACACGTCAACAAGCATTGTGTCTCAGTGGCAAAGTAATTTGGATGCGATGAAAGCAGATGGCCGGTTTGAAACCATCTGGAACAAATGGTATGGAGATATTCCAATGCCCTAATTGGATTTTGAGAAAAATCAAAAAGTGATATTTGAAATATGTTACAATGAAAACTATGTAATCCATTGGAATTTAATTCGATTAAGTAAATATATTAATACATAATATTATGAAAAAATTATACACACTTATCGTGCTTTTTATAGCAACAACAGGTTTATTTGCTCAAATAAACGCTCCAGTTATTGATCCAATTCCAAATACTGAATTTGGTTGTTTTTCTATTGCTAATACCCAATTGCCTACTAAAGTAACAATGAAGGCTGCTCAAATAGATCGGGAACTGCTTGACAGTATAGTGAGTTTAGATGTTTATGATGGAGTAATTTATGATGGAAATAAAAGCGAGTTGGAATATGATGCCAATGGAAATAAAACTTACGAAAGCAGTTATTATTGGGATACTGACGCCATTGCTTGGCAAGGCTTTCAAAGGGTAGATTCATTATTCAATGCCAATGGTTACTTGTCAGTGAGTAAAGCAGATTCATGGAATAAAGAAACCCGACAATGGATGAACTACACAAAATATGAGTCAAGCTATAATGCTAAAGGTGAATTGATTATTACTTCTGCTTTTTCGTGGAATAATGATACCGGTGAATGGAAATATATCAGTAAACAGGAAAAATCGAACACCTATTCGGTCGATAATGTACACAATGTGTTTTCAATTAATTATGTATTGAATGATTCAACAGGTGAGTGGACGCCTACTTATGCAAACGAACTAAATTATGACCCGAACGGTAATTTGCTGCTTTATAATGCTTCACTTTGGGAAAGTGCGACCAATAGCTGGGTGTTTATCAATAGTAGTTTTAAATATGAATATGCATACGATGAGAAGGGAAATCGAACTTTAAATAGTTACTACAGATGGAATGAAGAACTCGATCAATGGATAGGTCAAAATAAGTTAATTGAATCGAGTTATGATTCATTTGGAAATACGACCATGAAGCTATACAAAGAGTGGGACGAGACATTAAATCAATGGGAAAATATTGAAAAAACAGTATCAAGCTACAGTGCCAATGGCTTAGTTCAAAGTAATACCTTCAAATGGGTTAGTTCAAGTGGCGATTGGCTGGCGCTAGATCAAACAGAAAATAATTACAATGAAAATGGAACTTTATCAAAGGCGACTGATTCGGAATGGAATGTTGAACTAAACGTATGGGTTGGTATTTCTCAATCCGAATATATTTATGATGCTAAGGGTAATTTATCTCAATCCAACAGCTTGCAAATAGATACAATCTCAGGTGAATGGATTGTTGATGAAAAAACTGAATACAAATACAATGCGGATAATAAGAAAGTATTAGAGGAACGTTTCGCACTAAATACTGAAAATCAAGACCAGTGGGACATTAATTATAAAATGCAAACAATTTATGATGTTTATGAAAATGTTATTTCCGAAACTACTTCAGCACTCAATGAACTTGGTGTTCTTGGGAAAATTAGCGAAAATAGTTTTATCTATAATCAGTCGGGTGATAAGCTACTCGAAAATTCCTTAACAATCTATTACGGTGATGAGTATCTTCCTTTTTATATTACAACAAATTACTATTATTCAATACATTCTACTACTTCTTCTATTGATAAAAAATTGGAAGCAACTACTATTTATCCGAACCCCTTTTCAGATCAATTGTCTTTTCATTTGAATAATAATAGCAATCAGGCAGTTTTCGAATTATTCAATTTACAAGGGCGCAGAGTGATGTCAAAACGTATTTCGAGCTCCGAAAGCATAAACACAAGCAACTTAAATAGTGGCATTTATATTTATATTTTATTGCTTGATGGTAAAATGCAAAGCGGAAAATTAATGAAGAAATAGGTATTTAATTTTTTAAAAGAGACAACACTCTTTCACGCTTATTTGTGAACAGAGTTTAATCTTAAAAGCAAACTAAAAGAGTCTAATAAATATATTTATTAGACTCTTTTTATATCTCATTTGATAAAATTGAGTTCTCAGAATTTTAGTTCCGATTGGTTAGTTTCCAAGGTGTTGTACAAACCTAAAAACATAGAATGCAAATACCTGAACAATTGGTTTTTAGTGTTGAAATAGACGATTTTTTATTTTAAACTGAAAGTTGTTTCTTTTAAATTAGCTGAGCTTTCACCAATAAATAACTTAAACTCTCCCGGTTCAGTGGTTTTTTTGAAGTTTCGATCAATAAACTCTAATTTATCGCTTGTAATTTCAAAAATGGCTTCTTTGGTTTCTCCCGGTTCAAGTTCAAGTATGGTAAAGTCTTTAAGTTCTATTACAGGGCGCGAAACAGAACAGATTACATCGTGAATGTACAATTGTACAATTTCGCTACCCTTTACTTTGCCCGTATTGGTTACTTTCATTTTTGCAATTAGTTTTTCACCTTTAACTATCGAATTGGCACTTAGTTCAATATCGCCATAAGTGTAATGGGTATAGCTTAGGCCATAACCAAAGGGGTACAATGGTTCATTTTGAATATCGCGGTAAGTGGCGCTGTATCGATTATCGTTATCGCCAGCATCAAAACCATGGCTTGTTTTTCGATAATTGTAAAAAATTGGAACCTGTCCTTCGTGATAAGGAAAGGTAACCGGTAGTTTACCACAAGGGTTAAAATCGCCAAAAAGAATATCAGCTACTGCTTCGCCACCTGTTGAACCCGGCATCCAAGCTTCTAATAAGGCATTTGAATTTTTGGCAACATCGGTCAATACATACGGGCGACCACTCACAATAATAGTTACAATAGGTTTCCCAGTTTTTGCAACTGCTTGCAATAATTCTTCCTGTGCGCTTGGTAAATGTAATGAAGCTGTTCCGCCTCCTTCGCCGCTCATCCAATACTCTTCGCCCAAAACCATAAGTACCACATCGGCCGATTGAGCTACTTGAACTGCTTGTTTGATTTTATCTTTTCCGGCCACTTTAAAGCCATCAATGTCGCAACCCTTGGCATATTTTATAGTGGTATTATCGCCTACTTTTTTCGAAATTGCATCGTAAATACTCACCACTTGGTTTTCGTCGCCCATGCAAGCCCACCATCCCAATAAGTCTTTTTGTGCTTTTGCCAATGGTCCAATAACAGCTATGGTTTGTTTTTTTGTTTTAAGTGGCAATACATCATCCTCGTTTTTGAGCAGTACCATGCTTTTTAAGGCAATTTCTTTAGTTGCTTTATAGTTGGCCTCCGAAAATAGTTCTGCGGCCTCACGTTCGGCATTGAAGTAAGCATACGGGTCATCGAATAAACCAACTTTCTCTTTTAATTTTAGTACTTGTCGAACGGCATCGTCGACTTGTTTTTCGCTTATTAATCCCTTTTGAACCAAATAAGGAATATAATTTACGTAGCACTCAGCGGTCATGTCCATATCAATACCAGCATCTATGGCCATTTTCGTTGCTACGGTATCGTTTTCAGCCATGCCAATAACCAATAGGTTTTTTATGGTGCTCCAGTCGGTCATAATTAGTCCTTCAAAGCCCATTTCGTTGCGTAACACATCGTGTAGCAAAAAGCGACTTGCTGTTAATGGCACTCCGTCGTAAGCCGAATAAGCACACATTAAACTGGCCACACCGGCATCGATAGCCGCTTGGAAAGGTGGTAAATAGATTTCGCGTAATTCGCGCTCCGAGAAATCGGCAATGGTATAATCGCGCCCATCAATAGATGCTCCATATCCGACAAAATGCTTTACGCAGGCCAAAATATTTTGATTTGCGTTTTCGTTGCTTTCCTGAAAACCTTTTACACGGGCCTCGGCCACTTTGCTTCCCAAATAGGGATCTTCGCCGGCAGCTTCTAAAATACGTCCCCAGCGAGGGTTGCGACTAACATCAACCATAGGAGCATAGGTTAAATGAATACCAGCTGCGGCGGCTTCGCGTGCTGCAATGGCGGCTGAGTTTTGTATCAATTTTAAATCCCAACTGGCCGCTTCGGCCAAAGGTATGGGGGCAATGGTTTTATAACCGTGAATTACATCTTCCTGAAAAAGAATGGGAATACCCAAGCGCGATTCGTCAACGGCTATTTTTTGGAGCATCGCATTTAATTGAGCCCCATTTGACTTTAACACGTTGCCCACTTTTCCATCACGAATCATTTGTAGCTTTTCTTCGCTAATTTTACCTTCAAGGGGGATTAGGTTGAGCTGACCTGCTTTTTCTTCAATGGTCATTTGTTTTAATAGCGCTTCAATTTTATTACTGCTATTTACTTTGGCGTTTTGATTTGAACTACAAGCTATTAGCATCGAAACTAATATCACGAATAATAATTTTTTCAACATTTCAGTATATTTTATCATTAAGAAATTCGAGGTTTTATTGATTAAAAGTGGCTGTAGCAGAATAAAGCTTTACAAATATAGTAATTGACAATCTTCAATACTTATTCAATCTTAAAATTTTCCATTTTCACTCTTTTTTTAATTTCATAAGCATCAAACCCAAAACGTGCCCATGTTTTTTTACCTACCTCGTTTTTGGCATGTACTGATAGTTCGACGTGCTTTAGGCCTTTACTTATAAACCATTTTTTAAGTTCTACTAGAAACATCCGAGCTATGCCGAGTTTTCTAAACTCTTCTAAAACAAATACATCGTTAATATATCCGTTTTCAGTAATCTCGAATATTGGTGATCTGGTTTGAATTTCGCCCACCGCATAAGCAATAAGTTTCCCATTATTTTCTGCAACCAAAAAAAGTTTATCATCTGCATCCAAACAACGCTCCAAAAACTTTCGATATACTTTATCTGCAGTTTTGGTGGGGGTAAAATAGGGATCGAGATCGGAATGTTGCTTTAATAAAATGGTGCCATAATTTGTTACTTGTTCTATGTCTTGCTGTTTCGCTTTTCTTATTTCCATATTAATTTGATTTGTTCATTGCTCAATATAGCTTTCAGTTTTTAATTGCTAATTAAAAGCAATAGATCGTTAGTCCCGATGGTTTTCGGGATTAGATATTAGTATTGAGACAAAATATAGAACGCTAGTATTCAGTTGTTTAACGAAATACCTGAGTGATTTGTAAGGTGCTGTACGTTAGTTACTTATAAAAATATAACGAACTATTGTAAAAGCTGAATTAGTCATAATTAGACAAATGCATTCTTCTCCTTAGGGTAGGGTGAAATTTTAATTTACAACTATCTTCTTTGTAAACTGCTCATTTTCTCCTATCACTTTTACAAAATATAAACCTTTGTTTATTTCAGGTAGGTTAATATTTAAGTTTGATTGATTCTCGATGGAAGATTTATAAACCATTGCCCCCAGCATATTGTAAACATAAACATCAGCGTTACTGTCAAAATTTGTTAGCTCAATAGTGAAATTTCCGTTGTTGGGGTTTGGATAGACTTTTATCGATTTTTCTGCTTTAAGAATTGTCTGTTCTTTTATTATTCTTTCATTTTTCAGATTCTTTTTTTCGGGTTGTGTTACAATTGGACTACTAATTGGAATCCTACTATCACAGAAAGAATTGTTTAATGTGATTGAGGCATTCATAAAGCTTCCTGATTGAGCATGAAAGCCAGGTAAAAACCGAACAGATTGCCCAGCAATGAGGTTTACGGAAGAACCATTTTCGAAAATAACAGCTGAATTTCCGGCCACCGTAATATTTAAATAGGCATTGAAACAAGTGGATTCGCCATTTGAAATCGTTGTATTATCGAGTTCAAAATTATCAGAAATTGCAGATCCCGCTTCTTGTGTTACCACAATAATTTGTGAAGTAGCTCCCACTGCTGCGACAGTAATATTTGCTATACGGGCAGTTGAAAGTGGGTTCGCTTCGGCAGTAAACACGAGCATATCATTGCCCGAGTCATTTTCTGGTTCAAGCACCAGCCACAATTGGTCAGATGCGGCAGTCCATGAGGTATTTGAAGTAACAAAAACAGAGTCTTTGCTTCCTGCTTCCTTGGCAATATTTTTAACGGTTGACGATACTGATAAAAGTATATCTCCCGCTTCTTGTGTTACCGTAATAATTTGTGAAGTAGCTCCCACT
>DATERL010000012.1:0-2512 GCA_035271585.1 Prolixibacteraceae bacterium | reverse complement strand
TGAACTGTTTAACTCAACCAAACAAAATATAAGCCTCCACATCAATAATATCTTTAAAGAAGGAGAACTGGAGGCAAATTCAACTGTCAAGGAATACTTGACTGTTCAACAAGAAGGAAAAAGAAAAGTAAAAAGAAAAATTGCATTATACAACCTGGACGTAATTATATCAGTAGGATACCGTGTGAAATCACAACGGGGCACACAATTCCGGATATGGGCAAATAAAGTTTTAAAAGACTACTTACTTAAAGGGTATGCAATTAACCAAAGAGTGGATAAAATTGAAAAAAAATTGATTGAACATGATCAAAAATTTGAGTTACTCATAAACACAAACCTCCCGCCTAACGAAGGAATATTTTACGACGGCCAGATATTCGATGCGTACGCATTTGTTTCAGAACTCATCAAAACGGCAAAAGCATCAATAATTTTAATTGATAACTATGTAGATGAAAGTGTTCTGACACTGCTTTCAAAACGCAATCCCGATGCAGAAGCAACAATTTACACGGCAAATATTTCCAATCAATTCAAACTCGATGTAAAACGATACAATGCCCAATACCCCAAAATTGAAGTAAAACAATTCACCAAAGCACACGACCGTTTTTTAATTATTGATAATGAAACGGTTTACCACATTGGAGCATCCCTGAAAGATTTAGGCAAAAAGTGGTTCGCATTTTCAAAAATAAAGCTCGATGCGAATGAATTAATAAATAAACTGAGTTCGAATACGAGTAACGGATAACGCTGATTGTAGCTGATTAACACAAATTACGGACAACGCTCATTAACTCTTTGTTTGTTTTTGATAATGCTCCGATATACAAAAAAATAACCCCGGCGGGGTTACATGCCTATAGCATACATCAACATCCCATAATGGCGCGAGTTTGCAACTCGTGCTTAAAAACTGAATGTCGTTGCCAAATTTGTGGAACATGAAGAAGAATACCCATACAGCAGTGCTGCTGATTACAGTGGTCAGAAAAGATTTATTAATTTTGTGAAAGTGAAATAGGCACGAGTTACAAACTCGCGCCATGAGGGGCATTCGCAAATGATAGTGGACATGAGAAATATGATTAAGGAAAGCTCTGATAAAGTGTACAAACTTTAAATAACAAACCTAACAAGCTAACAGGATTCACCCTTTGGAATTAATCGAAGTTTTACTGCAAAACATCTCCGCATTTTGAGAATGTACTTTTATTCGTTAAATTTGAAAAATGGAAGCAATAATTATAAAACCAAAAGACAAAGGCGAACTTAATTTTTTTCTTGAACTTGCCAAAAGGCTTGGTGTCAGTGCTAAAACTTACGAAGAAATGCAAGATGAGCAACTCCTGAAAGCAATGGATATAAATCGGAAAACATCAAAAACAGACAAGAAAAAAGTATTAGAAACCCTCAATAATATCCTGAACGAGGAACAACAAGACTATCATAAATGAACAGCTAGTCTTATTTGCTGCATTTGCACCCCGAGATAAGATTTACCAAAAATTTCCCTGATACATGGTAAAACATTACTTCAACTTTTCGTTTCCTTATTAAATTGACCAATGACTTTACCACTCATGAACTTATGCACCCAGGCACTAAAAACTAACAAAAACCCCTTAAATTTCCTCTCATGCAACAAGGTGAAATTGTTATATACAAAACAACCGACAAAAATGATTTCCAACTCGAAGTACGTGTTGAAGATGAAACTGTTTGGCTAAACAGACAGCAAATAGCACTTCTTTTCGATAGGGATATAAAAACAATAGGTAAGCACATTGCCAATGCTTTGAAAGAAGAACTGAAATCAATTTCAGTTGTCGCAAAATTTGCGACAACTGCATCCGATGGCAAAACATATCGGGTTGAATACTATAGCCTCGATATGATCATTTCCATTGGTTATCGTGTGAAGTCTGAAAGAGGAGTTCTTTTCAGGATATGGGCAAACAAAGTTCTAAAAAACTATCTGTTAAAAGGCCACGCCGTAAATCACCGATTTGAAAAAATTGAGGGAGACGTTTGGTATTTGAAAAACAAAGTGGATGAAATTGATTTTCAAATTATACCATTTTACAAACATATATACCTACAAAAAACCTGTGGTATAATGCCGATAGATGTTTAATAATCAGGAACGAACAAAGTGATGTTCATGATTAAAATTAAACACTAATCGGTATCAACACCAACCTCCCGCCCAACGAAGGAATCTTTTACGACGGTCAAATATTTGATGCCTATAAGTTTGTTTCAGAGCTCATAAAAACCGCTAAAAGTTCAATTGTTTTAATCGATAATTACATTGATGAAAGTGTGCTTACATTGCTGTCAAAACGAGATAGGCATGTGAAAGCAGTTATTTTTACTGCCAATATTTCCAATCAATTCAAACTCGATGTAAAACGACACAATGCCCAATACCCCAAAATTGAAGTAAAACAATTCACCAAAGCACACGACCGTTTTTTAATTATTGATAATGAAACGGTTTACC
>DATERL010000011.1:0-2092 GCA_035271585.1 Prolixibacteraceae bacterium | reverse complement strand
CTTCATCGACTTGAATTGCTATTTTTGTTGTTTTAAAAATTCAAATTACTTTTTAATCAATCAATACAATTAACAATTAAACAAGTTGATATGAACCTGACCCATTTTGGGCTGAGATTATCGATGTTTAAAAGAAAAATTAATACTTATGAAAAAAAGAACAGTCGTTATCGTTTTGGCTTTTTTGGTAGCAGGTTTCGCTTTTATGAGCCTAAACACAAGCGACGATAAAAATTTTGCGATTGCCAAGAATCTTGATATTTACTATTCGTTGTTCCGCGAGCTCAATACTTTTTATGTTGATGATATTGACCCTAATAAATTAGTCAAGGAGAGTATCGATGAAATGTTGACATCGCTCGACCCTTATACTACTTATATTCCCGAAAGCGACATTGAGGATTATCGGTTTATGACCACTGGTGAGTATGGCGGAATTGGCGCCTTGATCTCAAAACACGGTGACCAAATTGTGGTTTCGGAGCCTTACGACGGTTTTCCGGCACATAAAGCGGGACTTAAAGCGGGCGATGTATTTATTGAGGTATCAGGAAAATTGGTCGAAAGCCTAAATACCGAAGATGTAAGCAATCTTTTAAAGGGTTCGGCCGGACAAATAGTAAAAGTGAAAGTGAAAAGGCATGGCGTAAAAAAAGCACTCGATTTTGATATTTTACGCGAGAAAATATCGATCGATCCAGTGAGTTATTACGGCATGGTTGACGATAAAACCGCTTACATTAGGCTTTCAAATTTCACCAAAGATTGCTCCGAAAAAGTTAAAAAAGCCTTTCTTGAATTGAAAGATGAACATGGCGCCGAAATGTTAATACTTGATTTGAGAAGCAATCCAGGCGGACTTTTGGTTGAGTCGGTTAATTTATGCAACCTGTTTTTGCCCATCGATAAGGAAATAGTGAGCACCAAAGGCAAGGTGTCGCAATGGGATAAGGTTTACAAAACAACCGGCATGCCTGTTGATACTTTAATGCCCGTTGCTGTTTTAGTTAACCGGGGTTCGGCTTCGGCTTCCGAAATTGTTTCGGGTGCAATACAGGATCTCGACAGGGGAGTGGTGATTGGAGCCCGCACCTTTGGCAAAGGTTTGGTGCAAACAACTCGCGATTTAAGTTACAATGCAAAATTAAAGGTGACTACTGCAAAATATTATATCCCAAGCGGAAGGTGTATTCAGGCGCTCGATTATTCAAACCGAAACGACGATGGGAGCGTGGGGCACATCCCCGATTCGTTAATCACTGAATTTGCGACCAAGGCTGGTCGTAAAGTATTTGATGGCGGTGGAGTTAAGCCCGATATTGATGTGGAGAGCGAAAAACTGAGTAACCTGACCATTAATTTATTGCAACAATTTAAGATTTTCGATTTCGCAACAATTTATAACGCCGAGAATGCAAAGGTTGCACCTATCGAATCGTTTAAAATTACCGACGAAATCTATGATGCTTTTATCGAATATGTTGAATCAACTCCATTCGATTATAAATCGCAAACCCAAGAAAAACTTAAAGAATTAATTAAAGTTGCCGAGGATGAAAAATACCTCGAATTAGCTAACGAACAATTAAATGCACTTAAGAAAAGCTTTGAGCTTGATCTTGACCGCGATTTGCGAAAGTTCAAAACTGAAATATCGATGCTTTTAAAAAGCGAATTGGCTTCGCGTTACTATTTTCAGCGGGGCAGCGCACGGGCATCGTTAAACGACGATAAAACAGTTGAAAAGGCAATTGAGGTATTGAACGACCTTACTAACTACAATAATATTTTAACGGTTTCGAAAAAGTAATAAAATTCACCTATCCATATTAGCTACATACCTGCCTGATAGTGGGGTAAAAATTGATTGTGTTTTGTTCTTGCCATTCATTATTATCTAATGATTTAACATCTTTTGTCACTACTGTCCCATTAAAATATAAAAAAGTTTATTGAAAAAATTGAAATTTAGTTAGTTATGGATGTTTTCCGAGCGAACGGACTTGAATTTTTAGTTTTGCATCAGATTAATCTGATTGCATATGTATCAAGACAAATACGTTTTCGCTCAACTGGTCTCGTTTCTCAATCG
>DATERL010000010.1:0-45984 GCA_035271585.1 Prolixibacteraceae bacterium | reverse complement strand
CTCCCATTTTATGAGCAGGTAACGAACCGGTAAGAATGGCGTAAGGCATCGAAAGTATGGATGCCCAAGCAATACCTATCCCAATCATTGGAATCCAAAGGTGATTGATGTCGTTAAACAGATAAATTGACCCCAAACCAATAGCGCCTAATGATAAGCAAATGGCATGGGTAATTTTACGGCTGGTGTATTTTGCCAAAACAGGCAGCAAGAAAGCTACCATTGCAGCTACTCCGCTGTAAATACCAAACAGCACGCCTACCCAGTCGGCTCCTTTGTTGTACAAAGCCGATTGAGTATCAGTTGTATGTAATATATGGCTGGTAACGCCCGAGGTCGTGTATATCCACATGGCAAACAGCGCCATCCAGGTAAAAAACTGAACTACGGCCAGTTGTTGCATGGTTTTTGGCATTCGCAACAAATCGGAAAATACCTCGACCAAGGCATTTTTTTCCTTGCCTCTGTTTTTGAGAAATACTGACAAATACATGAGTACTCCAGCAAAAAGCGAAATGAATCCAACTATGTATAGTTCTTTTTCGAGGTCGAGGAAATAGGTTACCAATGAGATAATACCACCAAGAAGGGACAGAATGCTTCCTACTTTCATAAAAAGAGGATTCGCTACTGGCTTGTCCTTCAGCTTTACATGTTCGGAATTAGAATCGTTGTTAGTTTGTGCCTTGGTAAAGGCTTCTACTTCGTCGGGCGAGTACTCTTTGGTGGAAATAATGGTTACCAAAACAGCCGAAAAGAAAACCACCCCTCCGATATAAAATGCCCATTTCACCGATGGCGGTATTTCACCAGCAATTTCGGATGTGTTGGGAATATTAAACCAGTTGGTGAGCATATAAGGTAAGGCCGATGCCACCACAGCGCCAATTCCAATAAAGAAGCTTTGCATGGCAAAACCCATGGTGCGTTGTTCGTTGGGAAGCATATCGCCAACAAATGCCCTAAATGGTTCCATCGAAATGTTAATCGAAGCATCCATAATCCAGAGCATACCGGCTGCAATCCATAATGCGGGTGAATTGGGCATTACAAACAATGCCAACGACGCCATTATAGCGCCGGCCAAAAAATAGGGTCTTCGGCGCCCAAGCCGCGTCCATGTTTTATCGCTGTAGTGACCAATAATGGGTTGAACGATAAGGCCAGTAATTGGTGCAGCTATCCAAAGAATAGCCAAATTGTCGATTTCGGCCCCAAGGGTCTGAAATATCCTGCTTACGTTGGCATTTTGTAAGGCAAAACCGAATTGGATTCCTAAAAATCCAAAACTCATGTTCCAAATTTGCCAAAAACTGAGTCTGGGCTTTTTGCTCATTTTGTTAGTATTTAATTCGATATAACAAGAATATAAGGCAGGTTAAACTTAACCCACCACAACAGTGTAGTTCATTTGAAAATATTAAGCCTTTGTTTAAGGCTTGTATGTATGAAGCGTGATTACGAAATCAAAAATAGAAAGAGAAAACTTAATATGCAACTCTTGAGGGTTTGCAAAGTGCATTAAAACAGGATAAAAAGGCACAATATGAATCGGGGAATAGCATTACAAACGTTTGCGATAAATAATTAAATAGATTGAATTTATTTTATTTATTTTTTACCGTGTCGATTCTCGAATGATTAATTTAGTTTCGACGTAGTGTTTTTTGAGGGTAAGGTTTGTTTCGCCTTCGTTAATTCGGGTTAAGAGTATCTCGGCGGCTTTTCTTCCCATTTTGTAGCCATTTTGATCGATAGTAGTAAGCGGAGGATCAACAAGCATGGCATTTTGACCATTTCCAAAACCCGTTACTCCAACATCGTTGGGTACATTTAAATTATGTTTTTTCAATGCCCTTAACGCACCTAATGCGGTTAAATCGTTAACGGCAAAAATACCATCGGGAATGTTCCCGCTTTCAATAATCTCATTCACCTTTTGGGTCGAAATCTCAAATTTATCGGCATAAACAACCATCGATTCATCGAAGGGTAAATCGTTAGCTTTCAGTGCATATTCGTAACCCATTCTTCTTTTAAGGCCAATGTCGAGATTTTGAGGTGCTGCCAAGTGGATGATATTTTTATGGCCGCGTTTAATCATGAAATCAACAATATTGAAAGCTGCATGGTAATCGTCTATTATCACCTGGTCGCATAAAAAAACGTCGGTACCGCGATCGAAAAAAACAACTGGGATGTTATTATTCTGAAATAAACTGATGTGGTCAAAGTCCTGAGTTTCTTTCGAAAGTGAAATAAGCAGTCCATCAACTCGGTTGGAAAACAGCATGTTGGCATTCGATTTTTCGCGGCTGTACAACTCGTTACTTTGGCATATCATTATATTGTAGCCCGAGTTGTAAGCAATGTCCTCGATACCACTAATTACCGACGAAAAAAAGAAATGTACCGTTTCGGGAATAATAACCCCTAAGGTGAAACTTCGAGAATGTTTCAAGCTCAGCGCAATCGCATTAGGTTGATAGTTTAGCTTTTTGGCCAGTTCCTTAACGGCTTGTTTGGTATATTGGCTAATATCTGGGTGGTCTTTTAGTGCCCTCGAAACAGTTGAAGGCGATATGCCCAACTCACGTGCAATGTCTTTAATGGTAACTTGATTGCTTCTCATATGGTGGTTTTCTAATTGCATAAAGGTAAAGATTTAACTTATTAAAATGAAGCGCATAAGTTTAATAATCACAATTTTTTTACCCCTTTTAAGGTGCGTATTAAATACACTATGTTGAAAAACATAAATAGTGCAAACGATTTCGCAAACGTTTGCGGTCAATTATTCTAGCTTACATATTAAAAACTTGTTCTTTAATGGATAAAAATTCTTAATTTGCTGTGTATTTCATTCTGAGATGATAATATATGAGGCTGATTACCCATTTATCAATGACACTTATTTAATGTTGAAATTTTAAAAATTACATGAATTGCATGAATGAATTTTGAGCAATAAAATTTTAGTATCAATCAAATTCATTTTAAAAAGAACATGTTCTATTGTCAGGTGTTTAATTAATACCACTAAAAATTGAACAGGTGATTTTCCCGCTTTTTGTGGTACAAGCTTTACAACAATTAAAAACTAATTATTTACTTATGAAATTGAACTCGCTATTACTACGAATTATTTTGCTGTCGGTATTGCTAATTTTTACGCAATATCTATTCGCTCAGCAAAAATCTATTTCGGGGATGGTTACTGATCAAACTACAGGCGAACCACTACCCGGAGTAACAATAGTTGTTGAAGGAACAACCTATGGAACAACTACCGATTTTGATGGAAATTTTATTATCAGTGTTGAACAGGGAAAAAAATTAACTTTTTCATACATTGGTTTTAACAAACAATTGGTGCTGATTCAAAATCAAACAGTATTAAATATTGCATTGAGCCACGATACCAGAGACATTGGCGAAGTGGTGATTATTGGCTATGGTCAAGTTAAAAAGGAAGATGCAACCGGTTCGGTTTCTGCAGTTAGTTCCGACGATTTTAACAAAGGTGCCATTACCTCGCCACAGGAATTGGTTAGCGGTAAAATTGCCGGAGTACAAATTACCTCGGGCGGTGGTGCTCCGGGTTCGGGTTCAACCATTCGCATTAGAGGAGGCTCTTCGCTTTCGGCCAGTAACGATCCGCTCATCGTAATTGATGGTGTGCCAATCGACAACGAAGGTGTTTCGGGTATGCGTAACCCATTAAATACCATTAACCCCAACGATATTGAATCGATGACCGTACTGAAAGATGCTTCGGCTACAGCTATTTATGGTTCGCGCGCATCGAATGGTGTAATTATTATTACCACCAAAAAAGGTAAATTAGGAAGTGGGATGAAGGTAAGTTATGTTGGTAATGTTTCGGTTGGTACTCGTACCGGGCAAATTGATGTGCTCAATGCCGAGGAGTTTAAAAGCATTATTCAGACTTTACCAACCGCCACCCAAGCCAATGCAATTGTTGGCAATGAGGATACCAACTGGCAAAATCAAATTTTCCAAACCGCCATTGGTACCGATCACAATATTAGCCTTTCGGGTGGTGTAGTCAATACGCCTTACCGTGTTTCAATTGGCTATTCTAATCAAAAAGGGTTGTTAAAAACATCTACTCTCGAACGTTTTACTGGGGCGCTTAATTTAAATCCAAAATTCTTTGACAATCATCTTAAAGTAGATGCCAGCATTAAAGGCATGTACATCAACAACCGTTTTGCCAATCAAGGTGCCATTGGAAGTGCCGTGGTTTTTGATCCCACCCAACCGGTGTATGACGAAAACAGTCCTTATGGCGGATATTTCACTTGGACACAACCAAACGGAAATCCAAATACTGTTGCACCAAGCAACCCCTTAGCATTGCTCGAAATGCGCGAAGATATTTCAACTGTATTGCGTAGTGTTGGTAATGTGCAACTCGATTACCAAATGCACTTTTTGCCCGATTTAAGGGCCAACCTCAACTTGGGATACGACTACTCCAATAGTAATGGAACCATTAAAGTTCCTGAAAATGCTGCATGGATGTTCGATGCCATAAATGGCGGCGGCGAAGATCGTGAGTACTCGCAGGTGAAACGCAACGAATTGCTCGATTTCTATTTTAACTATGTAAAAGAAATTGGTGCAATCGACAGTAAAGTTGATGTTATGGCCGGTTACTCGTGGCAGCATTTCTTCCGCGAAAACTTTGCCCAATCGACTAACGTTGCCGGCACAAAAGATTTGTACCTGCCCAATTACGACCCTACCGAATATTACTTGGTTTCGTTTTTTGGTCGTGCCAATTACTCGCTAAAAAACCGCTACCTCTTAACTTTTACCCTTAGACAAGATGGTACATCGCGCTTTTCGCCCGATACCCGTTGGGGTTTATTCCCATCGTTAGCCTTAGCTTGGAAAATAGACGAAGAACCTTTTCTTAAACATATTGATGCCCTTACCGATTTAAAAATGCGTTTGGGCTGGGGGATAACTGGTCAACAGAATATTGGACAAGGAGATTATCCTTATTTAGCACGTTATACGCTTAGCCAAGAAAATGCTGCTTATCAGTTTGGCAACTCCTATGTACGCACTTTACGTCCCGATGGTTACGATGCCAACATAAAATGGGAAGAAACAAGCACTTATAATATTGGAATCGATTACGGATTTTTAGATAACCGTATTTCGGGTAGTGTCGACGTTTATCAACGCGACACCAAAGATTTGCTCAACGTTATACCAGTTGCTGCAGGTACTAATTTCACCAACGAAATATTAACCAATGTTGGCGATATGACCAATCGTGGGATTGAATTCGCGATTAATGGTAGCCCAATATCTAAAAAAGATGTTTTTTGGGAATTGGGATTCAATATAACTTATAACGAAAACGAAATTACCCGCCTAACTGTTTCCGAAGATCCTTCCTATTTGGGTGTTGAAACCGGAGGTATATCGGGTGGTGTTGGCAACAATATACAAATGCACAGTGTGGGTTATGCCAAAAATACTTTCTTCGTTTACGAGCAAGTTTATACCGAAAAAGGTAAACCCATATCTGGGCTTTATGTTGATAGAAGTGGCGATGGCCAGATTACCAATGACGACCGTTACCGTTACAAAACTCCCGATGCTGATATTTTTCTGGGGTTTTCGACCAAGTTCCGATATAAGAACTTTGATGCCAGTTTAGGTGCTCGTGCAAATATTGGAAACTATGTATATAACAACGTGGTTTCAAGCAACAGTTTTAACGGTAACATTTACTGGTCAACAAATTACTTGAACAATGTACCGCGCGATATTTTGAACACCGGCTTCAAAACCATTCAACTCTACTCCGACTATTATGTCAGAAATGCTTCGTTCTTGCGTTTAGACCATGTAACCTTAGGTTATAATCTGAAAACCGGAAATGGAAATTTCAGACTTTTCGGTTCGGTACAAAATGCTTTTGTTATTACCAAATACGAAGGCCTCGATCCAGAAGTTGGTGGAGGTATCGATAATAACATATATCCACGTCCAAGAACGTTTATGATGGGTGTATCGGTTGATTTTTAATTTGAAAACGATGAAAACGATGATAAATAATAAGATTAAAATATTTGGTGTTATGCTAATTGCAAGTATGCTTGCATTTACTTCGTGCCTTAACGATTTGAACACCATTCCACTCGACGACGAAGTGACTTCGAGTGCAACAGTTTATGATAATCCCGAAGCTTACCGACAGGTATTGGCGAAATGTTATGCCGGATATGTTACAACTGGGCAGGAAGGCCCTGCTGGACAAGGCGACGTTGGTGGAATTGATGAAGGTTTCTCTTCCTACTTAAGGGGATACTGGAATTTACAGGAATTAACTACCGATGAAGCAATTACAGCATGGTCGGGCGACGATGGCCTCTTAGATCTTCACTTTCATAATTGGACTTCGAACAACGATTTTGTTAAAGCATTCTACTATCGCGTGTTTTACCAAATTGCGTTAACCAACGAACTGATAAGAGAAACAGCTACTCAAAAACTTGATGATAGAGCTGTTCCCGAAAACGAAAGGCCAACCCTTGCTCTGTATCAAGCCGAAGCCCGCTTTTTACGTGCCATGAGTTATTCTCATGCCTTGGACTTGTTTGGTAAAGTGCCGTTTGTTACCGAGGGCGATGGTGTGGGTTCTTTTATGCCTCAACCCATTGATGCTGCAGGCTTGTTCAGTTACATTGAAAAAGAATTGCTTGAAGTTGAAGCTTTAATGACCGAACCTCAAGCCAATGACTACGGACGTGCCGACAAGGCAGCTGCTTGGATGCTTCTGGCTCGTTTATATTTGAATGCCGAAGTTTATACTGGTACTCCAAAATATACCGAGGCGGCTAATTATGCCAAAAAGGTTATCGATGCAGGTTATCAGCTCGATCCCGATTATCAACACTTATTTTTGGCCGATAACCATACCGCTCAAGGTATTATTTTCGCAGTTCCTTTCGATGGAGTTCATTCTAAAACTTACGGAGGAACTACATTTATTATCGATGGAGCTATTGGTGGAACAATGCTACCCTCCGATTTTGGTGTGAAAGAAAGCTGGGGAGGACATCGAGCTACGCGTGCATTTGTCGAAAAATTTCCACAATATGCTCCCGATGCAAAAAGTGCTACTGTAATTTATAAAAGCACAAAGGCTTATCCTGTTCTTTATTGTCCAGGCAGTTATCAAGAATGGGATGCCGGAAATACAAACACTGTAGTTTATTCACGCGAAAGCAATAATCAATACGAAGGCTATCTCTATTTTTCCGAAGCCGGTGCTAAATTTAAATTCGACTCCTATGGCGATTGGTCTTTAAATTATGGCGATACCGATGCCGATGGCACTTTAGAAGTGGACGGTAAAGATATTGAAGTAGCCGATGCCGGATGCTATCAAGTTAAGGTTGACCTCGATGCAATGACCTATACCCTTATTAAAACCGAATGGGGGATTATTGGCGATGCTACCGCCGGAGAATGGGATAACGATCAAAACATGAAAATAGGAGCTGATGGTATTTGGACTGCCGAGCTGAAACTCAATATAGGCGAGATAAAATTCAGGGCTAACGACGGCTGGGACATCAACCTTGGTACTGCCGATGCCGATGGTATTTTAGAAAACGCTGGCAGCAATATTTCCATTACTGAACCGGGGAAGTACCTGATTACATTATCATTAATGGCTCCCGATTATTCCTATACAATTGAAAAATCGAGTTCAGATGGTAGGGCATTGTTTCATACAGACGGACAAACCCTCGATATTGAAATCGTAACTGATTTTAGCAATGGCTATGGTGTAACCAAATGGAAAAATGTCACTTCTACCGGTGTGGCAGGTTCCGACCCGGTATATGTTGATACCGATTTCCCAATGTTCCGTTTAGCCGAAGCTTACCTTATTTATGCCGAAGCTGCTTTACGCGGAGGTGGCGATACTGGTTTGGCGCTCGACTATATTAATAAAGTTCGAACACGTGCATATACCGACGAATCGGGAAATATTACTTCGGGTGAACTCAGCCTCAATTTTATTATCGATGAGCGTGCCCGCGAGCTATACTGGGAATGCCATAGGCGCACCGACCTTGTTCGCTTTGGTTTATTAAGCGGCGATAAATACTTATGGCCTTGGAAAGGTGGCGTTATAGAAGGAAAATCGATTGATGATAAATTTAATATTTTCCCTCTACCCGCATCCGATGTAATTGCAAATCCAAATCTAGAACCTACCTCTGGGTATTAATACAATAGGTAAATCTTAAAATAGAAAAAAATGATAAAGCACATTTATAAAATAGTATATCTCTTATTGGCCATATCGCTTTTTGTGGCCTGCGACGAAGAGGAGCGAGGACCGGTTTTTATGCCAGGCGATTCGCCCGTACTTAACGATCCATCGCTGGGTACAAACATGGTTTTCGATCGGCTCAATGCCGATATTAACATGGTAACTTTTAATTGGGGCAATGCCGATTTTGGTTTCCAAAGCGCTACATCTTATGCCCTTCAGTTCGATGTTGAAGGAAACAATTTTATCGATGCTTTTGAAGTAGCGTCAACCACCGATACCACGGTTAGTTTATCTCAAGCACTGCTTAACGAGAAATTTATGGCCATGGGTGTTCTGCCCGATGTTAAAACAAATCTCGAAATGCGCGTTAAAGCTTCGGTAAGTCCCGAGGCTGATGCAATCTATTCAACAACGGTGAAAGTTACAGCTAGTTTGTATGCTTCAACCTTCCCGTCGATTTACATGATTGGTGCTTGTATTGGTGGATGGGATCCCGCTAAAGCTGTTGAATTAATAAGCACAGGCCAACCCTATGAATATACCACCATAACAAAATTCGATGGAACCGAAGGAACCAATTTCAGGTTCTTTAATGCACCCGATTGGGGAGCATCGCTTGGTGGTTACAACCTATTTACAGTTTACCCCTCCGATTTGCTTGAACCAGCTACTGCCGACGACGATCCAAACTTTAACTTTATTGGAACTCCCGGTTGGTTTGAACTATTAATCAATTCAAAATTAGGAAGCATCGAAATGAAAGCCATTGATGAACCAGGAATGTACCTTACCGGCGATGCTACACATGGCTGGGGTTGGGACGAACCTGTAACCACGTTAAATTGGGTTGCTTATAAAGTTTGGGAAGGCGATGTTACTTTTATTAATGGAAATGCCTTTAGGCTGTTCCCACAAAAAGGCTGGGACCCGATTAGTTACGGATGGAATCTTATTGTGAATTACAATACCAAATACATTGATATTATGGAAGGGCACGACGATCCAAACTGGCAGTTTGTTGCTCCATCGGGTACCTATCATGTAAAGGTCGATTTACCAAACCTATCAATCGAAATTAGCGAATAATCAGTTCGTTTTCTGTTCTAATTAAACCCTTCAATTTTAATCAAAATTGAAGGGTTTTATAATTGGTTTAGATTTATTAAAGTATTTGTCTCATTACTTATTTCCAACTATTTGGGTTCAAAAGCACAAAACATGCTGTAAAACATATTCACCGCAAACGTTTGCGATTTCGATTGCATCCAAAATAGCCGAGACACACCTTATCTGTCAGTATTTAAGATTAAAAAATGCTCTATATTGCATTAAGTTCATTAAGTTTTTATTGAAGCAGATTACAACTTTTATGGTTAGAAATTCATTTTTCAACACCTAACGAACTTATTAATTTAAATTACTAACAAATGAAAAAAAGACTACAAGTTTATTTGTTCATGTTTATTATGGTTGTTTCGCAACTGGCAATAGCACAGCCTATTTCTTTAACGGGAACCATAAGCGACGGTGAAACGGATGATGTACTTATTGGAGTGTCGATTTCGATAAAAGGCACTACACAAGGCACAGTAACCGATGTTAATGGCTTTTATCAATTAAATGTACCCAAGGGATCTACAGTAGTGTTTTCATACATTGGATACACGGGCGTAGAAAAACAGATAAGCGATGTAAGCAATCTGAGTTTTGCCATGTATCCTGTATATGAAAGCCTTGGCGAATTAATTGTTATTGGCTATGGTGTTCAGCGAAAATCGGATAAAACCGGTGCAGTATCGCATATTTCTTCCGATGATTTAAACATTGGTGCCTCAACCGATCCTTTACAAACAATTGTAGGTAAAGCCTCGGGAGTAGTTGTGACCAAAGGGGGAGGTAATCCAACCGACGATGCAAGAATCAAAATCAGAGGTAGTGCCGGTATCAGTGGCGCAACCAATACCAATCCATTGTATGTTATCGATGGTGTTCCGGGAGCCGACCCCAACATGGTTGCCCCAGGAAACATTGAATCAATTAACATTCTGAAAGATGCCGCCTCAACCGCTATCTATGGTTCGCAAGGAGCCAATGGGGTAATTATTATTACTACAAAATCGGGGAAAGCTGGCGAAGGTATTTTAAGCTTTAGCTCAACCACTTCGATTAACCAATTGGCCAATAAAATTGACTTGCTCTCGGCCAGTAAATACAAAGAATATGCAACAAAATATGATCTTAACAGTATTTTTGTTGATGGTGGAGCAGAAACCGATTGGCAGGATGAAATCTACCGTACGGCCATAAGCCAACAGTATAATCTGAGCTTTAGTGGTGGTAGCGAAAAAAGCACCTACTTTGCTTCGGCTTCGCATCAGGATAACGAAGGTATAATCAACCAATCGTCGAGAAAAAGGACCATCGGAACGTTAAATTTAACCCACATGGCCATGGACAATAAGCTGACCATTAAAGGGGGTATTAACGTTACTTTCGAAGAAGATCATTTGGTGCAGTTAGGTTCTAACTCGCGCGACGATATTATTTATCAAACGTACCGACGCAACCCCACCGATCCAACACATAACGAAGACGGTTCCTTTGCCTACAAAAGGAAGAACGATAACCGTGGTTTCGACTACGTGAATCCGCTTGGTGTTTTACACGATGAAACCCGCATGGATCAACGCAAAAAAGTGTTGGGAAATATTTCGCTTAATTACGAGATTGCTAAAGGATTGAATTTTAAAGTGGCTTCGAGTTATTTGTCATCAGATAAAGAGTACACTTATTTCAGGCCAGCAGGTATTTATGCCGAACAGGGTAACGATCTTGGCGAAGGACAACGCTATTACGAAGTCTGGACACAAAAAACATTGGAAAGCACTTTAAACTATGCTACTTCGTTAAGCGACTTGCACAATATTGATGCAGTTTTGGGCTACTCGTGGCAAGAAAATAATTTCTCAAAATTTGGTGTAAATGCCCGCAACTCTCAATCTGCAACTGTTGGTACCGATAACATGAAATCGTTTCTTGACTTGGTTTATGGTGATGCCAGTTCAGAGGCCAATATGTCGCGCCTGATAGGGATTTTTGGACGTGTTGCCTATAACTACGACAACAAATACTACATTGGTGGATCGATACGAAGAGATGGATCATCAAAATTTGGGGAAAACAACAAATGGGGTCTTTTCCCAACGGCTTCGCTGGGATGGAATCTTCATAACGAAACCTTTTTAACCGACACCAATTGGTTAAGCCAGTTAAAATTAAGGGCCAGTTATGGTGTTTCGGGCAACCAGTCATTTGGTTCCTACTTTAGTAAAAGTATTTTCAGCCCAGGCGACGTGGTTACTGACCCAATTTCAGGCAACGACGTATTGGTATGGTCAACACAACGTAATGCCAACCCCAATCTACAATGGGAGCAAACAGCCGAATACAATATTGGGATCGACTTTGGTTTCTTGAAAAACAGAATTTCGGGTAGTATTGAAGCATACAGCAAAAATACAAGCAACATGTTGAACGAGTATTCAGTACCTGTTCCTCCTAATAAATATCCAAAAACTTGGGCTAACTCGGGTTCGATGACTAATAAAGGAATAGAATTTTATGTAACTGCTCACGTTGTTGATAACAAAAACCTAAGTTGGAAAACTACGGTTGGTGCATCGAAAAATATAGGTGAAATTACCGATTTGGGTGAATTTTGGACTGAAGATGATTCAAAACAAGGTTGGATTTCAGGTCAGGGTATTGTTGGTGGCGATAACTGGACTATGTTTGTTGATTCGGGTCAAGGTATTGGTAACTTCTTTGTTTACGAATATGTTGGGATTGAAAAAGGCGAAGCACTCTATTTAAACAGGGTGAAAGATAAGCCAAATGAGCCCGACTCAGTCAAAGCCGGTAAAATGTTAACAATCAAAGACCGTTACCTTGCAGGTAATGCAACTCCGGGTGTTGAACTTTCGTGGTCAAACAACTTTACATTCTTTAATAATTGGACATTAGATTTTTCGTTCCGTGGTTTGTTTGGACAGCAGGTTTACAATCATACCAGAGCGTATTACTCATCGCCAATTTTCTTTCCCGACGCCAACGTTATGGAAAGTGCTACAAAATACATGGATCAAGGTTTCTTTGGCCAGTTTTCCGTTCCTTCCGATGAATTTATCGAAGAAGCATCTTTTGTTCGTCTCGATTATTTATCGTTGGGATACACTGTTAATTTCAAACAAAATAACTACATCAAGAACTTGAAATTATCGGTAATGGGCAATAACTTACTGTTGTTCACCAACTATTCAGGAGCCGACCCCGAAATGACCATCGACGGATTGGGATATGGTGTTGATACTTTCAGCCTTTACCCCAAAAGTAAAACCATAAGCTTTGGTGTTAGTGCAACTTTTTAATCATCAAATTATATTCTTATGAAAATAAAATATCTGTATAGTATCATTCTAATAGCCTTTACATTAGGGTGTACAAACCTTGAAGAATCACTTTTTTCAGGGATCAACGAAAACGATTATCCTCAAACCGCTGGCCAAGCTGCTGTTGCACACTTATCGAGCTACGATGCTTTGACAGGTTTATTCGACGATGGTGGTTTTTGGTATTTAACCCAGGAGCTTACTTCCGACGAGTTAGTTGCCCCAACAAGGGGTGCCGACTGGTACGATGGTGGTAAATGGCTCGAGCTGCAATACCACAGTTGGGCAAATTCATCAGATGCGGTAAAGGGTATGTGGAATAAATTATGGGAAGGCATTGCCGAATCCAACTCGATACTCGATAAAACATTAAGTACCGAAGAATCAGCCTTGCGCGTTAAAGCTGAAGTGGAAACCATCCGCTCTCTTTATTATTTCTGGCTTTTCGACAATTTTGGCGATGTACCTTATTTAACCACTTATTATACCGCACCTGTACAGCCCTTCCGTAATAAAAGAGCTAATATTTTCGATAGTTTAACCACAACTTTAGAAAAGAATCTCCCATTGTTGAATTCAGTCAAGAATCCTACTTACAAAAACTTCGCATCGAAAGAAATGGCGCTCACCCTTTTGGCAAAACTCTACTTGAATGGTGCGGTTTACAAGGGTAGCTCCAATAACGAATATTACCAAAAAACAATTCAATATTGCAACGAGTTGCTATCGATGAGCTACCTTAGCCTTGCAGACAATGTAATGGATTTGTTTGGAATTGCAACCAGCGCAAACTCTGCTGAGATGATTTTTACCATTCCTTTTAATGAGGTGAGCAAGAAAGGTTTCAGTTTGCACATGCGTTCGTTAGGATATATCAGTAAAAGAACCTTTAATATGACCGATCAGCCATGGAACGGGTTTGCAGTTATCCCAACTTTCTTCAACAAATACGAAGAAACCGACCTTCGACGCGATGGTTATTTTTTGCATGGTTTACAATTCGACTATTTGGGCGCACCTATTATGGACGAGAAAACCGAAAAACAAGCCGATTTTAATCCAAATATGATTATTCCAGAAATGACAACAGCCAATATGGTGGCCGAAGGTATTGAAAGCTTTAACATGACTTTTGACGGGGCAAGGGTGAAAAAATACGAAATTTACGCAGGCGCAAAACAATATTTGAACGTGAATTTTCCTGTATTTCGCCTGGCCGACGTAATTTTCATGAAAGCAGAAGCCGAACTGCGTTTAAATGGTGCAGTTTCGTCTGAAACAATGACCTTAGTAAATCAAATTTGGACAAGGGCTAACCAAACACCTCCGGCAGGAGGCCTTACGCTCGATAATATACTCGACGAAAGAGGCAAAGAGTTGTTTGCCGAAGGCCATCGCAGAACCGATATGATTCGCTTTGGAACATTCGATCAACCGTTTTGGGCAATGGGACAAACCAATATGACTGGTGTGCCTGTGCCAAACGATGTTCAAAATATATTCCCAATACCGCTTGGTGCAATTTCAAGTAATGCAAATTTGGAAGCTGCACCGCAATAATTTTTAGTGAGGAAAACAAATTATTGCGAATTACCCAAACAGCGTATCTTCATGATACGCTGTTTTTTATTAAGAAAAACTGATTGGTATGACTGTAATTTGAAATAATGTTGTATTTTTGCCCCGCTAAAAAAGTTTTTAAACAATTAAAATTCAAAATTATGCCAGTTAAAATTCGTTTGGCCCGTCATGGCCGAAAGAAATTTGCATTCTACCATGTGGTAGTTGCAGACAGCAGGGCGCCACGAGATGGTAAGTATGTTGAAAGGATCGGTTTGTATAACCCAAACACAAATCCTGCTACCATCGAACTGGACTTTGACAAAGCGCTGCAATGGTTAAAAAATGGTGCCCAACCTACCGACACCGTTCGTACTATTTTATCGCACGAAGGTGTGCTGATGAAAAAACACTTACTCGACGGGGTTAAAAAAGGTGCCTTTGACGAAGCCGAAGCTGATAAACGTTTTGATGCCTGGAAACAAGGCAGAGAGGCTAAAATTCAAGCTAAAGTTGAAAAGATGGTCAGCCTAGACAAAACCGAAGCAGAAAAACGCTTAGAAGCAGAAACTAAAGTAAACGAAGCCCGTGCAGCTGAAATTGCAAACAGAAATTCAGCCTTGGCTGATGAAGCAAGAGCTGCAAAAGCTAAAGAAGCAAATGCTGCTGAAGCTGAAAAGGTTGAAGCTGAAAAAGTTGAAGTTGAAGAAGTTGCCGTTGAGGTTGTTGCCGAAGCAGAAGTAACTGAAACTGTTGCCGAAGAAGCTCCTGCTACTGAGGAAGCTCCAGTTGCTGAAGAAACACCAGTTGCTGAAGAAACACCTGCTACCGAAGCACCAAAAGAGCCAGAGGCATAGCAGTCTCAACTGTTTTAGAAGTTACATTCATAAAAACAGATATAAAAAAATACGCTTGGATTCAAGCGTGTTTTTTTATGATTTGTTGTAAGCTAACCTCAGCAACACACTAATTTTATTGGGTTTTATGAATCAAATGAAATAGTTGTGGTAGATAAAAACGGATAAAACGGGATAGTTGTATGGGCAGTGTTTTACTTGGTTTATGTTTTTTTATAACCAAAAGGGTTAAATATTCATCACCCCCAAATAACATTTGGAGAAAATACACAAACACAAGCAACCCTGAATTGAAAAAGACCTAAAAAAGTTATTCGTTTCATACCATTCAGATTTTGATTGTTATCTAATAGAATGATGTGATTTATGGAAATAGTGGCCCTTTTTTTTTGTGGACATTAACTCATGTTGTGCACTCATATCGGTAGTATCAATATACAATATTGCTGTTTCGATAGTTGATAAGGCTGGTATTTCGGCCTCTATCCAAACGGTGTCGGTAACATGAATATATTAGTAAACCACCACCGTGTCGGGCGATTATGAAAAAGCACTGCCCCAAAAGAGCAGTGCCATAATTAGGTTGATAGGTTTAGAGAAAAGGATCAATTGTTAACGTGTTATTGAAATATCTTGAATGAACTCGCTTTTTCCCAAAAAGATACGCCCTTCGTCGAGCTGAGTTTCTTCAATGCTTTGGAACTCAATTCCCAGATTAGGATAGCTATAATACGCTACATAATTGTTAGATTTTATAACACCATTAAGTACATAGTTGATTGAATAGCTGAACGATTCTCCACTGTTGAGCAAAAATAGCCAATCCAAATTCCAAGGTTCTCCATACTTAAAGGTCATATCTTTTTTTTCAGTAATCAAAAACTCCTTGGTTTGGTCATTCATTAAAACCAGTGACCATTTACTGTCGTATAAATCATTGTCGGTTCTAACATTAGGGTTTAAGAGGAAATAATCTTCATTATCGAGATTTGTTACCTTATAATTCACTGTAACACTTGAATCGTTCACCAGTTGAATACTCTCTATATTTACGTCGATACCTTGTTTAAGAATACCCTGCTTTTTTAATTCAGCAATAAAGACTTCCCCTTTTCGAGGATCGTTATTCCTTAACGAATCTCTTGAATACCAACACGCTATTCTATCTAACTTAAGAATGAATTGAGGATGTTCTTGTTTGTTAACAATCATTATCGAGTCATAAAAACCAGCGCTAGAACTCCATCCACAAAAGGGATAATCACTCAAAAATCCATCATAAATCAAGTTTCCATCGCTAAGTATCCAAAACTTTAAGAGAGGAAATTTATTGTTCTCATAATCAAGAGTTGTGTTAAGATAAAACTGGCTACTAGCCATATCGTAATGCGATATATCGCTTTGGGTAATTTGAAATTTATCACCAATAATAATATTGATGCCTTTGGTGGGTATAAATTCTGGCTCGGGCCATTGTTTACTGCATGATGAAATTAAGCAAACAAATAAAATAAGAATGATGTATATGTATTTTTTCATGGCAATCGGGTTTAAAATGAATAAGAGATGTTTAAATCAAAACTTACCGGTTTAAAATAATATTCGTCAACACCAAGCGAAATAAAGGTTCCTTCGTTAAATAGGTTACGAATACCAATTGTCGATTTAGAAACCGTACCCGAAACAGCCCATTTTTTGGTAACCCAATATTTGCTGCCTATGGCCAATTCGAGGTTATTTAAATTTGCCATTCGATCAGAGCTACTATAATCTTCAATATTGAAATGATTACTTAAGCTGTAAACTGCACCAATAAAGGGCGCTAGTCGACCTAAATGGTAGTTGAGATAAAATGGAACATAAAACTGCAAACATGGCCTTACAAAAGTTCCACTATTCAACTCTTGATAAATAAGAAAAGTATATAAATTGGAATAGGAGCGTTCATAATCTGAGCGGGATGAATAGTCAACTTGTACCAAAGAATATTCTTTTGGGGGCAATAAATACTTTAGGCCTAACCCGGTACTAAAAGCAAAATTACTTTCGCCCAACTTCCATTGCCTTTCGAAGCCAAAATTAAATCCTTTCCATAAGGGATTGTCAATTGTTTTAATGTTGTGGGTCAATAACATGGCACTTCCACCTGCATGAATACTCCAGGGCGATTGTCCAAAGCTTACCGACTGAAGCGTAAGCAACAACATGGTTAAAAATGTGGTTCGTTTCATTTCTGTATCGTTATCATTGATATTATTAATGATGCACGAATCGTAAATGGTGGCACTTTTTTCATTATAAAACAGTTCAAACTGGGCATTAATTTTTTCTGAAACAAACTTTACTGTTGTTGTATCAATTTGTCTTAATTCAGACATTTCGGCCTCTATCCAAACGGTGTCGGTAACATGAATATATTCGTAAACCACCACCGTGTCGGGCGATTGTGAAAAAGCACTGCCCCAAAAGAGCAGTGCCATAATTAGGTTAAAAGGTTTAGAGAAAAGGATCATTCAATTATGCTTTGTTTACGAATGAAATAAAATTTAAGGCTTAACGAATTACTTGTACCCGAAAATAAGTTAGTGTTTAATCGCTGGTTGTTGTACAAAAATTCACTTGAGTAAGTTTTCATAGAAACAGAAAGCTGAGGTGAAATTAAGTATTCAATCCCAAATGCAAAACCACATTCAATCCATCGATATTTTGGAAATAGCAAGCCTGTATCGCCGTCGAGAATTGCATTTTTAAACTCAACACCCCCTAAAAATTGCCATTTTCCAACATTGTAGTATAATAACAGAGGAATCGACAGACTTCTCTCAATCCTGTCGTCAAGAGAATCGACACTGGTATAACTGTTTGATAGTGCTATATACCTTAAAAATGAATTGCAACTTGACAAAATTCCAGCAGAAATTGCCCATTGGTTATTATTCAACGGAAATTTCATGTCGATACCAATGTGCTTGGCCGAAGGGGATGTGGAATTACCATATTGATTTGGCTTATACCGAAAACGAGTATATCCCATATAAATATCAACTATCGGTTTTCCAAAAAATCCGTTTTGAACTTCACCGTTAGCAACAGTAGGCTCATCCGAAAGACTAAAATTACCTTCACCCATGTTTTCATTATTTATCAACGACGAAAACTCGAGCTGGGTTCTGATATCGGTCAATTTACTTTCGGTGCATGTTTGGGGTTTGACCACAATTTTGTCTATTTCAGGATCGACCCAAATCGTGTCGGTAACATGAAGGTGTTCGTACACCACCAAGGTATCGGGTTGCGCGTACAAATGCATTTGTACCGAAAATATTAAAAGTAAAATAGCTTTACTCAAGAGGTCTTTTAATACGAATGGTGTCATGTATTACAATGGTTTTTTTTATAATTATGGGGGCTGGCTTCTCGGGAGTTTCTTTAATCAATTCTTTAGTTATTTCGTTTTTAGTTACTTCAATATTAAGGGTATCGGGTTTAATACTTTGCAGTGTATCACAAACAGTAAGCACCATGGCAGGCTGGTTTACGGTTCCTTGGCATTGACTATTATTTTGGTTGGAGGCCAACCAGCAAGCACCTGCAATAACTGTTGCTAACGAGCCATAAATAACGGCTTTGCCGGCAAGTGTAGCGGCCCATTTTGTAGTATTAATTGCAGGTGCATGTTTTAAAAATGCAACGGGTTTAGTGGCCATTTCAAATCCTCTTAGACCTTTTCTGAACAAATGGTCAATGGGACGTTGGGGCCATAACAACAACAATAACCAAGATAAATTTCGACGTTGAATAAGGGGCTGCTGTCCCTGTGCCTTTACGTATAATAATTCTTGTGCTTTTTTACGCGCCCTCGACAAATGTGATTTAGAAGTGCCAAGACTTATGCTCAGCATTTCGGCAATTTGCTGGTGGCTATAACCTTCCATCACGTAAAGATTAAACACCGTTTTATGGTGCATGGGCAAGTAATCGATAACCGAGAGCAGCTCGCCCGCCGAGAAAGATGCCTGCTCAATGGCTGCCCTTATTTTATTACGCGATTGTTCCATTACTGTTTCGTTTACGGGTTGTAAGGTCACCTCATCGAGCGAAAGAAGGTGGTGATATTCGCGCAAATATTGCAGTGACTTGTTGATGGCTATTTTGCGTATCCAGCCCTCAATGGCACCGCTGTTGCGAAAAGTATCCACCTTACCTATGGCCGTAATAAAGGTTTCCTGCACCAAATCTTCAGCTATGGCAGCATCGCCAACATAGCGCCTACAAAGCCCCTTTAACCTGGGTGCATTGTTTTGGTATAATGTTTCCCAATTAATTGGTTTCAAAATTTGATGGTTTTTGGTTTAATCGATTGTAATAATGATGCAATTAATTAAAAAGGTTGCACTTGGCAACATCATTTATTTTAAATATTTCTTTATAAGAGCGTTATGCTACATTTTGGGCAATACCGCTTGTATTTTTTCCCAGAACTTGGGATCGAGCATTTTAGCACTACCAATTATAGCCGCATTTTCTTTCAATTTTGAAAGCTTGATAGCAGTTTCAACCCTATTTGTTTTCAATTTATCTTCGAACGAAGGGCCAAAAAGTGAATATCCCAAGGCGATGTTTCCACCGATAACCAATACTTTGGCGCCAAATTTCTTCAACCAAGGACTGAAAAATTCACCCATATTGCCGCCATACTCTTCATAAACCGATTTTGCAATCGGGTCGCCGTCTTTAACCAGTTCTTCAAGTTGCTTGCCACCACTTATGGTTTTTCCAGTTAATTGGTGATAACGTTTAATAAACCAACGGGTCGAAAAATAATCGTCGGCAATACCTTCTTTATAAGGAAGGTGCCAAGTACAACCCCCTTCGGGCACAGTGTTTCCATCAACAATCGGAATTCCATCACGAATAAAAGCAGAACCAAATCCAGTGCCAAGGGTAATCGAAACACTATTGTCAAAACCCTTCGCGCTTCCCTGCCAGGCCTCTCCTATGGCAAATGCCGAAGCGTCGTTCATAAACCTTAAGGGCAGTTGGCTTTGAAGTTTTTCACTTAACCCGTCGATAACATTAACCCCATTCAAACTGTAAAACTTATCGTTGTTAACGTAACGACCAATTCCTTTGTGGTACTCGAAAGGGCCAGGTAGTCCAAAACCAAAACCAACAAGTTCGGCATTTCCAGTTTTCGACACACAATTTTGCAGTGCTTTAGCCCATCCCAAAAAAATCTCTTCGGCACTACCGTTTTTGTCAACATCAGCTTCTGTAAGCGTTCCTTTTAAAAGGGTTTCGTTGGTGAGGTCAACTGCTGCACACGAAATATGGCTTCCGCCAATATCAACCCCAATGGCTATTTTATTCATATTTGAAATATTAGTTGCATTGCTATAAATGAATTATAATATTCATAATTATAACAAAAATAAATTTTTTGTACAAATGAATAAGCTTTAAATGAACGTTTAAAAACACATTAGCATATAAACAGAAACATTTTATACACCAAATAATAGCCAAATTTGTATTCCTTTGTAATATAGTCACAGAAAATTAAAATCGAATAATGATGATCGTAAAAAGAGTTATTTGGGTATTGGCAGTTAGCCTACTTTTTCTATCGTGCAGTAATAGCGGTAATTTAACCGTTAAATCGCCCGACAGCAAAGTTGTAGTATCATTTAAGCTGGTTGACAAGCAACCGGTTTACAGTGTAAATTTTAACGATAAGTCGTTAATATTACCCTCAGCCATGGGTTTCAAATTGAAAGAGATGGAACCACTGAGCGGCAATTTTACCATTGCCAGTAGCCAAACAGCTACTTTCGACGAAACTTGGGAACAAGTTTGGGGCGAAAAACAGTTCATTCGTAACCATTACAACGAATTGAAAATTGACTTAGTTGAAAAAAAGGGTGAGCAACGAGAAATGAGTATTGTTTTCCGCGTGTTTAACGATGGCATCGGATTCCGTTACCTGATTCCCGAACAAGCCAACTTAAACAATTTTGTAATCATGGATGAGCTTTCTGAATTTAATATGAAGGACAACCATACTGCATGGTGGATTCCGGCTTATCAGGAAAACCGCTATGAATACCTTTATACTAAGTCGACCATAAGCGAAATGGATACTGTACACACTCCGGTTACTTTTAAAACAACCAAAGGATTATACCTTTCGATTCATGAGGCCGCTTTAAGCGATTTTGCCAGCATGACCATAGCTCCACAGGGCAATAACGTACTGAAAGCTGACTTGGTTCCCTGGGCCGACGGCGACCGTGTAAAAACCCATACACCAATGCAAAGTCCATGGCGTACCATTATCATTGCCGAAGAACCAGGCGATTTGATAACCAATTACATAACACTAAATCTGAACGAACCCAATCAACTCGACGACCTTTCGTATATCAAACCTTCGAAATACATTGGTATTTGGTGGGGAATGCACATTGGGAAATATACTTTTTGGGAAAGCCCAAATTTGGGAGCCACTACCAAAAATGCTAAAATGTACATCGATTTTGCATCGAAAAACGGAATTCCATTGCTACTTATTGAAGGTTGGAATAAGGGATGGACTCCGGCATGGTACGAAAACCGTATGCACGAGTTTAGTTTTACCGAAAGTGTGGATGATTTCAACATGAAAGAAGTTGTAGATTATGGAAAGAAAAAAGGAGTAAGCCTGATTGGTTATCACGAAACTGGTTCAAACCTCATCAACTACCTCGATCAAATTGATGCTGGATTTGCACTTTACCGCGAAATGGGTATCCACGATATAAAAATTGGTCAGGTGGGCTCACTTTTGAATATGGAAGAGTGGCATCATGGTCAGTTTGGGGTAAATTATTATCGTTATGTTTTGAAAAAAGCAGCTGAATATAAATTAGCCGTTAACTTTCACGAACCCATTAAAGACACCGGCGAACGCCGTACTTATCCCAATATGATGACCCGCGAAGGAGCACGTGGCATGGAATACGATGCATGGAGCGAAGGCAACCCACCAAACCACATGGCCATTATACCTTTCACCCGCATGCTGGCTGGCCCAATGGATTTTACCCCCGGCACCTTCGATATCATGATAAAACAAGGATATGGCCGACGCGTGCACACCACCCTTGCCAAGCAATTGGCCGCTTACGTAGTTCTGCTCTCGCCTACCCAAATGATGTCTGATTTGCCCGAGAATTATGAAGGACATCCTGCTTTTCAGTTTTTGTTAGACGTTCCGGTCGATTGGTTCGATACACAGGTATTGAATGCTAAAATTGGCAAGTACATTACCATAGTGCGTCGCGACAAACATAGCGACGACTGGTATCTGGGTAGCCTTACCAACGAAAAAGCACGCGAATTTGAAGTGCCACTTACCTTCCTCGACGAAGGGCGTAAATACTTGGCTCAAATCTATGCCGACGGCGATGATGCCGACCTGGAAACTAATCCTACCGCTGTTAGTATAAGCGAAATTGAAGTTGACAATACTACGATACTGAATATTAAATTAGTGAATAGTGGCGGTCAAGCCATAAGATTTAAAGCATTGTAAAAGTAGTTTATTGTTTTTTTTCATGCAAAAAGGGCTGAAGGTAAATTCCTTACAGCCCTTTTTATATTTTAGTGCGTTTTTAAATTATCAGAATGAATTACCGATTAAATAGCATTTCGCGGTATTTTGGCAAAGGCCAAAGTTCATCGTCGATAATCAATTCAAGTTTATCGATATGATAACGAATTGTATCCATAAACGGACGAACTGTTTTATCGTATTCAAATGCCAATTCAATACCATCTTCAATAACATTGGCCACCTTACGGGCTTCAACCATTTCGTTAACCAAGTCCTTAATTGCGTTGACATGTTCCGAGATATCCCTTATCAATTCCATTCGGTTTCCTGCTAACGATAAGTACTCGTCGCCAAATACATCTTTCAACGCTTTAACATTATTTAAAAGAATAGTTTGGTATTTAACGGCAGTTGGAACAATGTGATTAATAGCAAGATCGCCCAATACTCGTGCCTCAATCTGAATTTTTTTGGTGTACTTTTCATATTCCACCTCAACACGGCCTTCGAGTTCTTTCTCTTCAAAAATATTCATCTTTTTGAAAAGCTCTTTTGAACTAGCTGATAAATAACCTTTAAGCGACTCTGGTACGCAAGTAATGTTAGTCAATCCGCGTTTCTGAGCCTCTTCAACCCACTCAGCACTATAACCATTACCATCAAAACGGATGGGTTTACATATTTCGATATATTTTTTCAATATCTGAAAAATGGCTTCGTCCTTTTTAACACCATTCTCGATTAAAGCATCAACTTCAATTTTAAACTCGCATAGCTGGGCAGCAACGGCAGTGTTTAAAGCAATCATTGCCGAAGCACAATTAGCAGATGAACCAACGGCACGGAATTCGAAACGATTTCCAGTAAACGCAAAAGACGAAGTACGATTACGATCGGTGTTATCAAGCAAAATCTCGGGAATGCGCCCAATGTTCAATTTCAACGATGTTTTCTCCTCGGGAGTCATTTTTTTATCGCTTACATTGTGCTCAATAAGATCGAGCATTTTATTCACCTCGGTTCCAAGAAAAGCCGACATGATGGCCGGTGGTGCTTCGTGGGCACCCAAACGGTGTGCATTCGACGCAGTAAGGATTGTGGCACGCATTAAATCCTGGTTTTTATAAAATGCCATTAAAGCATTAACAACAAAAGTGATGAACTGCATGTTGCCTTTGGGGTTTTTGCCTGGAGCATACAGTATAACACCGGTATTGGTTGTTAACGACCAGTTGTTGTGCTTGCCCGACCCGTTTACCCCTGCGAAGGGTTTCTCGTGCAACAAAACACGAAAACCGTGGTGACGTGCCACTTTATTGAGCAAATCCATAATCAACTGATTGTGGTCGTTGGCCAAATTACACTCTTCGTAAATGGGTGCCAACTCAAACTGGTTAGGCGCCACTTCGTTATGACGAGTTTTTACCGGAATGCCCAACTTATAAGCTTCATTTTCGAGATCGATCATAAAACAGGTTACGCGTTCGGGAATCGAACCAAAATAGTGATCGGATAACTGCTGATCTTTCGACGAAGAATGCCCCATAAGGGTACGTCCGGTTAAAGCCAAATCGGGACGAGCCTGGTAAAATGCTTCATCAATTAAAAAATATTCTTGTTCCCAACCCAGGTTGGCATTAACCTTAGTTATGTTTTTATCGAAATACTGGCACACAGCCACCGCAGCCTTATCAACAGCATTAAGTGCTTTTAATAAAGGAGATTTATAATCGAGTGCTTCGCCAGTAAACGATATAAATATTGTAGGAATACAAAGTGTTGTGCCAATAATAAATGCTGGCGACGATGGATCCCAAGCCGTGTAACCACGTGCTTCGAAAGTTTGGCGCAACCCACCACTGGGAAACGACGAAGCATCGGGTTCTTGTTGTGCAAGCAATTTACCTGAAAAAGCTTCAACTACTCCACCCATTTCGTTGAGCTCAATAAAGGCATCGTGCTTTTCGGCAGTACCATCGGTTAATGGCTGAAACCAATGAGTATAGTGTGTTGCACAATTTTCGAGTGCCCAGGCCTTCATACCCATTGCCACGCCATCGGCAATTTTGCGATCGATTGTTGTACCGTTATCAATAGCGTCACAAACACCTTTATAAGCCTCATTCGAAAGGTACTTTTTCATTTTGTGCCGTTCAAATACCATTGAGCCATAATAGTCGGAGGTAAGTGTTGCCTCCCTTTTAACTACTAATGGTTTTCTTTCCAATAAAGTTTGAAAAGCAGACAAACGGAAACTAGCCATAATTAATTATTTTTAAATTTGAAATTCTACAATTTTATAACCATCTTAATTGTCATAATAACAACACCTTTAATTTTTGTATTAACCAAATTGGTTTGAAATACATTACAAAAATATTTCTTTAATCGAGCTATTAATAAATATATTCGTTTTAATTAATAAATAATTTACAAAAGTGTATAGTTTTAACAATAGTGCGATAATTTTGGGGGTAAAAATTAATTTATATAAACTTTTTTGAATATAACCCAATTATTGAATGGGGGTGTTTGATATTTTCTATAAATATTCGTTCATTAATGAATATTCATATAAATAAGCAAAAACGCAGTAAATATACTTAATAATTAAAAAGATTATCAATTAATGGGGGTATATTTTAGAATTTAACACTTTTATAAATGCAACATGGCTTTTTAAGGGGGGCTAAGTATAATTTTAAATATTTTTGTAATCTACAACAATCATTTCTTCGTTTGCACTAAAAAAATATCACGAGTAAGCTCCATTAATCATTATGCTTAAGAATTGAAGGCGAAAGATGGGTCTTTAATACAGCAAATATTTAAGCCATAAGTTTTAACGATTATCCAATTTGTAAAGATAATCGCATCATAATTCACACGGCTACATTGGCTAATTATCTTTCTCCACTAAAAACCATCTCCCCTTTATTAAGCCTCAACTCAAAATTAAATGCTTCAGGTATTTCGTCATCAAAATGGCTAACAAAAATCATGGCACAAGAGGTTTGACGGGCAATGGCATTCAACAAGTTTTTCATTATTTGGATGTTGATAGAATCGAGTCCCTGAAAAGGCTCATCGAGCAATAACAAAGGTGGGTTCTTAACCAGTGTTCTCAATACCAACACCATGCGTTGCAACGAAGCCGAAAGCGTTCCAAATGCATGCTCTGAAAACGATTTAAGACCAACCGTATTTAACCATTGTTGTGCTAAATTGCGTTGAAAAGTAGTTGGCTTTCGATACAAGCCTTCGGAACCAAAAAAACCAGAACAAAGCACATCGCTTACCTTTTGTCGGGGCGGTAAATACTGGTGCATTTCGGGCGAAACAAAACCAATTTGTTCTTTAATTTCCCATATCGATTCGCCACTTCCCTTGGGTTTTCCAAACAACGAAATATCGCAAGCATAAGCTTTGGGGTTGTCGGCAAAAATCATGTTTAACAGGCTAGTTTTACCCGACCCGTTTCCGCCCGACAATACCCATTTATCGGACTTATTAACTGTCCAGTTAATGTTTTTTAAAATGAATTGATCACCATATTTAAGATCGAGGTTATTAATGGCAATAAGTTGTTCTAAAGTGCTGTTTTCCCAATGCGGTATTTGAATATTATGATCGATCAAAGGCTGATACAGATTTGGAATATTCTCACGATTTGAGATACATACTTTTTGGTTTTCGAGGCATACAAAACGCTCAAATGATTCGGGAAAATCATCGGTTTTTAATCCAGTGAGCACTAACGATTGACCATTTTCCACCAATTGGTTGAGCATGCCGTTTAGCAGTTTGCGCGAGGCAGTATCAAGACCATTAAAGGTATTATCGATAACCAGTAAACGGGGTTTTTGGGCCAATGCTTTAATCAGTTCCAGCTTACGTTGCTCTCCATTCGAAAGGCTAATTACCAGACGATCGAGGCGATCGTGAAATTCAAATTTATCAATCAAAAAACCTAATTCATCACGATTTTTAACAACAGAAAATTCGTCACGAACTGTTGGAACCACTTCTTTATCAAACATATTCCAACGTTGCTGGCGATAAGCACTTGTGCCATGTTTTAAGGTAAACCCCGACTGAAAAGCAACATAAACAACATTGTCAGCACTAACCGATTTTTGGATATCGCCCATCGCTGGCAACAAACCTGCCAGCGCTTTTGCCAATACCGTTTTTCCGGAACTATTGGCCCCAATAATTGCCAATGACTCTCCCTGCTGTAATTGCAGGTTAATTTCACTAAGAATTACCCTTGTGCGTATCTGAATTTTACAATTATTCCAGTCAATCATCATCACACAAAAATAAGATGATATTGTTTCATTTTTGCTTATAAGTCGTATTTCAAACTTAATCTAGGATAAAAATTGAACGAGTAAGGAAATCCTAGTCGTAAATTCAAAGGCAATACCTCTATTGTAAATCTTGAGTGTTTAGGCGATATATTAAAGCCCGTACTGATATTACCACCATAGTGAAGCCAATATGTATTTGAGCGCATTATCGTTGTTACATTTCCATATGCACCTATACCTAATGTCCAAGCAAAAGTTTTATCGTAAGACTGTGCAATATCCATAAAAAAATTAGCCTCCAAAATAAGTGGATATACAAAACTGTGAAAATATATTCGTTTCGACACATCGTTATGAAACCCAATTGTTATGTTTGGATTGAAACGGAATCGATCACTTTTTCCAATATTGATTTCGATACCAGTATTAATCGCAATACCATTCCGACTAACTTCATATTCATAAACCTGATCGTAACTTAGTCCCGTTTTAAATTTAACAGTACCTAATTCGTTGAAGGTTTTATTCCTATTTAAAGAATATCCAGCGTTAATAAACACGATTAACAAAATAATAATCAGAGAGAGTTTAGTTTTCATTGATTTCAGTTTATGTTTTTTAAAACATAACAAAAACGCAATTAACTAATCATTATTGCCTTACGGTCAATTTTCATGGCGCTATTTCGGGGGAACTTTTCAACAAAGAAAACAGATTTGGGCGTTCGGTGTTTCCCAATTGATGACTTAATTTTATCTAACATAATTGCAGGATTTTCTTCTGTTCCTTCTAAAACCAATACGGCTTTTTGTCCCAACAACTTATCGGGCACAGAAACAATAAGGCATTCGCGGCCAATAAGTTTCGAGATTTTCAGTTCCAATTCCTCTGGAAATATTTTTAATCCACCACTGTTTATCACATTATCGGCACGCCCCAACCAGCGAAATTCGTGGGGCGAAATAATATCAACTAAATCGTTAGTTTGCAAGGGTTCGGGGTACAGCTCAGGTGCGTTAATCATCAAACAACCTTGTGCGTTTGTTGATATGCTTACACCATCGAGCAAACGGAAATGAGCATCACTATTTGGACCATTTAATCGCTGAAGTGCAATGTGCGAACAGGTTTCGGTCATGCCATAAGAGGCATAAACCGCGACGGGTAATTTTTCGATGGCTTGTTGTAAGTTATAAACCACAGCTGCACCACCTATAATTAGCCGTTTTATATTATGAAAATCATATCCGGCATCAATCAGCTTTTGAACCTGCATGGGAACCATAGCCGCAAAATGAATAGCTTGAGTGGGTATTTCGGGCTTTCCATTGGGCTCAACAATTAGGAGATTTAAGCCGCCAAGTAAAGCGCGTAGCACCATCATTTTCCCGGCAATATAATCGATGGATAAACAAAGCAAAGCGGTATCGCCTTTTTGTAAATTAAAAAAAGCAAGTGTTTTTTTGGCCGATGCTTTCATGGCCGACTTTTTTAAGCGGATTTCCTTCGGATTTCCAGTGCTGCCCGAAGTTTTTTGCAGAATAAAATCCGATTTATCGAACCAGTTGAGCATAAAACGATAAACACCTTGTTCCCATTGCGACAATTCAGAATTGAGCAATATTTGTTGAATATCGTCAAGCTTAAACTGCTTATTGTTGATCTGAATTTTGTTCGTATTCATCTGCATAATGAGTGTTATCAGTATTCCATTTCACCCCAACTTTTTTCTACATCGTAGAATAATTTTTCACCATTTAAAATTAATGGCGATTCTATGTTATTTGAAAATAAAAGGCCGGTTCCCAAACCCTGCGGTAGTAAATTGTTTTTGGTGGCAGTCCATTGCGCAATAGCATTCAAGCCAATGTTCGACTCCAAGGCCGAAGTTGCCCACCAATCAATGTTCATTTCTTCGGCTAAGGAAATCCATTCATCCGATGCTTTAAACCCACCCAATAAACCGGGTTTTAAAATGATGAATTGCGGTTTAATAGTTTGCAGTAAAGTTTTCTTTTTTTCAAGAGGATAAATACCAATTAACTCCTCGTCAAGGGCAATGGGAACAGGCGTATTTTGGCATAAAACAGCCATCTCGTCCCATTGTTGCGCTTTAATCGGTTGCTCTATTGAATGTACTCCTAAATCGGCCAATTGCACTAAAATAGTGGGCGCTTGCTCAGGTGTGTAAGCACCATTGGCATCGACTCGGATGGTGAGTTGGGTGGCCGGAAAATGCTTTCGCATAGTTTCAATTAAGGCTTTTTCGATAGCCCAATCCAAAGAACCAATTTTCAATTTGATGCAAGAAAATCCTTTGTCGAGTTTTTCGGCAATTTGCTTTTGCATGTACTTTGAATTTCCCATCCAAATTAGGCCGTTGGTGATAATGCCAGCTTTTCCTTTGGTAAATTCAGAAGGAAAAAGAATACCATTGCCACCATTTTCGAGGTCGAGCAATGCCGTTTCGAGTCCAAACCTAATGGCGGGAAACTCAAAAAACGAATCGTCTAAATTGAAACTTCCAGCATTAATACTCCTACATACGTCTTCAAGTTTAGCTTCAAAATCAGGCCGATCATCAATGCTGAGTCCTTTTAAAAGCGAACACTCTCCCACCCCGGTTTTTCCGTTTTCGGTGAGGTAGATAAACCAACTGTTCTTAGTAGTATACACACCACGCGAAGTACCGGCAGGACGAATAAATTTTAAGGTGTACTTTTTAGAAGTAGCTTTCAAAACGAAATTGATTTTATAAACTTTTCCAACTTTGTTTTTTTTCACTTTCAAACAAGGCATCAATCACCTTCATGTTCGAAACAGCATCGGTAAACGGCGTTGGAACAGGTAAATTTTCTATTACTACTTTTGCAAACGCCTCGGCCTGAAGAGTATATTGATCGACAGGGCCTATAAACATTTCGCTACTTAAATCGTGTGTAAACAGCGAAACCTTCAATAATCTTTCGGGGGGTGCATTTACCGGAATTTCAATTTCGATACGCCCTTTGGTACCCACTATTTGCACCCTTTGAAAAGCTTGTAATTGAGTTGAGCAAGTAAATGTAGAAGAAATCCCATTACCAAAATCGAGCATCCCCGAAGTAATGCTATCGGTTTTAAACTGCGTATCGCGATCAATTAACGACATTACCCGCTTGGGTTCCGTTTCGAAAATAAAACGCGCAATTTGAATACAATAACAACCAATATCCATGAGCGCACCACCACCAATTTCGGCCTGATTACGAATATTATTGGGATCGGCATTGAAGTAAGAAAAGAATGATTGTATGGCTTTTACTTCGCCAATTGTACCTTGCAAAATAAGCTCTTTCGTTTTTTTCCATTGTGGATGAAAACGGTACATAAAAGCCTCCATCACCTTTAAATGCGGATATTTTTTAATCTCTGTCTCAAGTAAAATAGCCTCGTTGGCATCCAATGCAATAGGTTTTTCGCACAATACATGCTTACCAGCTTCCATGGCTTTAATAGTCCAAGGTACATGCAAATGGTTGGGTAAGGGAATATAAACCGCATCAATTTCAGGATCGGCCAAAAGCTCTTCGTAAGAACCATAAGCTTTAGATATGCCCAGTAAATGTGCCGCTGTATTAGCAGATTCTTCGCTTCGGGAGGCAATGGCGACTACCTCGCAATTATTTGCTTTTTGAATGGCCGGAACCACTTTTTCGATACCAATATTTGCCGTACTCAATATTCCCCAACGTAGTTTCATCGTTTTACATTTTAGTGATTACTTACAAATTTAATGAATTGGCTTAAGCTAAAGCATAAATAATTCAATATCTGTGAAATTAGAGCAATTTTAAGCACAAAGGCACTAAGACGCTAAGAATATATATAAAATCGGTTTCCTTTAAACCACTCCCATTTTGATAATCAAGGTTAAAGTAAACGATGAAAAATATATTGGAACTATGATTATTTATCCCACAAAAATTTAAATTGAACATTGATTTATTATTTTTACCATGAATTTTAAAAGTTTACATAAACTATTAAACTAATTTTCAATGATTTACCTATTTAAAAAGCAACACCTATTGCCCACTCTTGTTTTTATATTTGTGGCTTTCTTACTAAGTATGATTCAACTAAAAGTTAAGCTACCCATGCTTTTGTTTGAGCGCTTTTTCGACGGTGGCGGATGGATTGAAATTGTCTTGGTTTCGGTTTTTGGATGGGTAGTTGCTTATAACATGCAAGACCCTAAAAAATCGGCAAAATGGAGACATATAAGCTGGTCAATCTTCTCCATTTGGTTTTTCACCCAATTGGCCATGGGCATTTTGGTTTCCGATGTTTTTCTTTTAACCGGAAAACTGCATATCCCGGTTCCGGCCATGATGATAAGCGGCCCAATTTTCCGAGGCGAAAAGTCGATTATGACCTTGCTATTTCTCTCAACCATTGTATTAACCGGGCCAGCCTGGTGCAGCCAGCTTTGTTACTTTGGCGCAATCGATAGTATGGCCGCTAAAGGTAAAACCACGCGTAAACCGCTAAAGAATAAAATGCTCTATAAAAACTCGATATTGTTGTTGGTCATTTTTGTGACGCTTATCTTGCGGCTTTTCAATGTTTCGGCACTTACTGCAACTATTTTTGGACTGTCATTTGGCATTATCGGGCTTATCGTTATTCTTTTTATTTCGAGAAAACAAAACCGAATGGTGCATTGCAGCACTTATTGTCCCATTGGTACGCTGGTTAATTACATGCGTTTTATTAACCCCTTCCGAATGTATATTGACAGTTCGTGCGACTTGTGCATGGCTTGTACCTCAAAATGTAAATACGACGCCTTAAATTTAAAGCATATTCAGAACAAGAAACCAGGAATTACCTGTACCCTTTGTGGCGATTGTCTTTCAGCTTGTAAATCGCAGTCAATTAAATACAAGTTTTTAGGATTATCGCCGACCGCATCGCGTAACTTATACTTGTTTTTAACCATTTCGTTTTATGCCGTGTTTTTAGCAATGGGAAGGATTTAACAATTTTGAAAAATAAAAATATTGGACAATAGAATAAAATGAAACCAGTTGTAATTGAGTTTAGCTGGCTTACAAAATCATTCCCATCCCAAACAAAAGTGCATATAGAAAAGTGGCTAAGGCCAAGTTTTTCAGTTCATTATTTAATTCAGCGGGTGAACGATGGTGATAAACTTTCAAAATATTTTTCACAAATAATGGCAATACCAAAAGGTAAATCCATTGCCACCACAAATTAAAGTTGATTGCTGTGTAAATCAATCCTAACAACCATCCACTTGCAATTAGTACCAGTTGATAATTTCGGGCAAAACTAAATCCATATTGAACTGCCAAAGTATTTTTACCAGTTTCGTGGTCGCTTTCAATATCACGTAAATTGTTAATATTAAGGACTCCAGTGCTAAAAAGTCCGATTGTTGCTGCCGGAAATATCAACATAATATTAAACTGGTGCGAATGAAGATAATAGGTACCAATTACACCAACCAATCCAAAAAACACAAACACAAAAATATCGCCAAAGCCTTTGTATCCATAGGGATTACGTCCAACTGTGTATTTAATTGCAGCAATAATAGCTGCCAATCCTAAACCGAAGAAAATAATCAATTGTTTCCACGAGAAATGATCTAAACCAATTAAAATCAACAGCGTACCCGATATTACCGATAATGCCACAAAAATAATCATCATTGTTTTCATTTCAGTTTTTGTGACCAAACCCGAAATGGTAACACGACTAGGGCCAACCCGTTTTTGCGTGTCTTTTCCCGAAACGGCATCGCCATAATCGTTGGCCAAATTCGATAAAATTTGTAAAAATGTGATGGTGAATATGGTTAATATTAAAACCTGCCAACGAAAAGCACCATCGGCTAAAGCCAAAAAACTGCCCATTACAGCGTTTGCCAATGCCAAAGGAAGTGTACGAAGACGAAAGGCTTGAAGCCAAATTTTTATTTTATTCATTTTAAACGGAACGTATTTTGAAGTAATCGGTTTTTAACCAATAATGATACATGGGATCCAAAAGGGTTATTTCTCCAGTGAACCAATCAATGATTTCTTTATTCTCGAGCGCTCTTTTTATTCGCGATACGTTGGCCGATGTACCCAACCGATATTGATCAAGGGTTTCTTTTGAACTAAATTGTTCAGCACCACTTATCAAGGCATTCAGAAAGTTAACCTGAGTGTTCGACAGTTCATCGGTTTTCGACTGAAACAACATACTCAACTGATCAACAATACTGCGATGTGCCTGGTGTACAATAGCTTTTGAACAAACTTTTGATGTTCGTAACCAACTTTGCTGAGCCAACTGCTGCACGTAATACGGATGGCACTCGGTCAAATCGGCAATTAAAGCAGCATTTTCATCGCTAATTATTTTCTTAGTATCATTAAACCGGCCAACAATAAAAGGTATCCAGCTCTCACGTTTGATTTTTTCGAGGAAGAAAACATCGCCAAATTTGTAAAATGGCATGGAGGTGTTGGTAAATACATCAATCATCATGTGGCGTTTGCTACCATATAAGCAGTAAGCAACATGCTGGTGTTTTTGCCAAACCGACCGCAATCTTTTTTGAAAAGCCAGCGGATCGTCAAAGGTGGAGATGTTTTGAAATTCATCAATGCAGATAATAATTTTCCATCCTTTTTCGATGGCTACACCCTCGGCCATATTTAAAATATCACTAGGATTTTTTTTCACCTCGTTCCAATTAAGACTAAGGGCTATTTCATTCTGCTTATCGGCACTGAACGAAACTATTGGTAAAAATCTGCCTAAAAACCTTTTGGCATTCTCTACCAACATTTCCATTTTTGTTGTCGAAATTTTCAATACTTCAACTGCCAAAGCTTGATAAAATTCTTCCTCGGTACGATAGCTAAATGCATCGAGAAAACAAACCTTGAGCTTTTTATTGTCCACACTAGCTTCGATAGCCGCTTGCTGCACTAACGACGATTTGCCCCAACGCCTTGGCGAAATAAGCACAGTATTAATTAGCGAATTAAAGTTCTGGATTAAGCGCTGCCTTTCATCGGTTCGGTTAGTAAACTCGTTCTCGACAGCCAATTTGCCAAATACAAATGGTGCATCCATATTTTTAGTTTTGCCCCAAAGTTAACTAACAAATGTGTAACTAACAAATATGTAACTAACCAATGTGTAACTAACCAATGTGTTAGTTCATAAAATATTTATACTAAGGAAACTTGGGATATTTTTTAAAATCGGGTTTGCGTTTTTCGAGAAAAGCGTGTTTCCCTTCCTGTGCTTCTTCGGTTAAATAATACAGCAAAGTGGCATTACCGGCAAACTCCTGGATACCAATTTGGCCATCGAGGTCGGCATTCATTCCCAGTTTTAACATGCGTAAGGCTAGCGGACTGTGTTCCTGCATTTTTTGCGCCCATTCAACCACTTCATCTTCGAGTTGCTCAAGCGGAACAACTTTATTCACCAATCCCATTTCGAGTGCTTCGGCAGCTGAGTATTGGCGGCACATGAACCAAATTTCGCGCGCTTTTTTCTGCCCTACCACACTGGCCAAATACGATGAACCTAAGCCGGCATCGAAACTACCCACCTTGGGTCCAGTTTGACCAAAAATGGCATTTTCGCTGGCAATACTAATATCGCACACCACATGCAACACATGCCCACCACCAATAGCATATCCGTTAACCATAGCAATAACAGGTTTGGGCATGCTGCGAATTTGCTTTTGCACTTCAAGAATATTCAAGCGAGGAATCCCGTTTTCGTCGATATAACCGCCAACGCCTTTAACCGTTTGGTCGCCACCCGAACAAAATGCCTTATCGCCGGCTCCGGTAATCACAATTACGTTGATGGCATTATCTTCGCGGCAAAGGTGCAAAGCATCGCTCATATTATTTACGGTTGTTGGACGGAAGGCATTGCGAACCTGCTCTCGGTTAATGGTAATTTTACCAATTCCGTCGAAATATTCGAAAAAAATATCTTCGTATTCTTTTATGGTTTCCCATTTGCGTTTTGACATATTTTTAGTGTTTTAATTAGCTATGTTATTTCCAAAATTTACGGGTTTCAACTTCCTGTAAAATACTTATTTGTTGTATTGCAATTTGGTTAAGTTTAATCAAACGCTGCTTTTGATCCATGTTTTCGTTAATAAAAACGGCATTCAAATTTTCCATATTCAACAAACAAATTAGTTGATTAATTGAAGCATAATCGCGAATATTTCCTTTTAAATCAATGTTTTGTTCACGCCATTGTTTAGCAATAATCCCAAATAGAGCCACATTTAAAACATCGGCTTCGTTGGCATAAATAACGGAAGTTTGTTTTGTTGTAAGTTCTTCGGGTATTAGGTTTTTTTTAATGGCATCGGTGTGAATATGATAATTGAGCTTGGCCAATTCGCGTTTTGCCGACCATCCAAGTATTTTATATTCTTCCTCTTTGAGACGCTGAAACTCCTTAATTAAATAAATTTTAAACTCGGGACTAATCCACATTGCAAATTCGAATGCAATATCTTTGTGAGCGAAGGTTCCGCCATATCTTCCTACTTTTGCATATAAACCTATGGCATTTGTTCTTTCAGAAAATTCTTTAACGCTTATTTTGAAGTTGTTAAGGCCCGATTTATTTTTAATTGTGGCGAATTCGCCATAATTAAAATCTGTGTTATTAATTTTTTCCCAAATTCCTAAATATTCTAAAGTATTTCTATTTCGCAACCAATCAGTCACAAAAAATTCACCATCTTTTGCTTTAATCATATCGGTGATACACATATAATCGGTATTATCTTTTTGAATAACCGTTATTTCAGTGTCTTTAATTTTAATCTTTGCCATAGCTTTACTTTTTCTTATTCAGAAAAATATTATTACTAACACTCAATGCATTGTTGTATTGTCAGTTAATATCAATGGATTTGAAATAATCACAAATATAAGAATAAGCTTAATGAGGTGGTAATATTGTGTGTTTATAAAATTTATAAATTGTGATGTATATTTGTAAAAAAAATATTTTAAAACCATTGGATGTTCGAAAAATCATTTCATCTCGAAGGAGTTGACCCTCTTGAGTTTTACGGTGTCAACAACAGTAAACTCGATAAAATATATTCCTATTTTCCTAAACTGAAAATAGTAGCCCGCGGACACATTATTAAAGCCATGGGCGAAGAGGCCGAAACAGAACGTTTTGAATCCAAAATGAATGCGCTACTGGATCAATATCACGAATTTCATCGTTTAAGCAACGAAAACATTGCACAAATAATGAACGATAATTCAGATGGAGAAATACCGGAAACAAACACCGATATACTAGTTTATGGTAACAATGGAAAGCCGATAAAAGCCCGCACACCCAATCAACATAAACTGGTGGAAGCCTGTTTAGAAAAAGACCTTGTTTTTGCAATTGGTCCTGCAGGAACTGGAAAAACCTACACAGCCATAGCCATGGCTGTACGTGCTTTAAAAAACAAAGAAATCAAAAAAATAATTCTAAGTCGCCCCGCAGTGGAAGCCGGCGAACGACTTGGATTTTTACCAGGCGACCTTAAAGAAAAAATCGATCCTTACTTGCAACCATTGTACGATGCACTGGGTGATATGATTCCACAACGCAAACTCGAAGATTTTATCAAAGACAAAGTAATTGAGATTGCTCCATTGGCATTTATGCGAGGCCGCACGTTGAGCAATGCTTACGTTATTTTAGACGAAGCCCAAAATACCACCGTAAACCAGCTCAAAATGTTCCTGACCCGAATGGGGCTGAACACAAAAATAATAGTTACCGGCGATATGACTCAAATTGACCTGCCGCGTCGCAGCGATTCAGGCCTAGTGCAAGCCATGCAAATTTTACGCGGAATTAAGGACATTGCCATAATTGAGCTGAATCAAAACGACATTGTGCGCCATCCGCTAGTACGCGATATTGTTAATGCTTACGACCGTTATTCTGCCGAAAAAGAAGAAGAACGCAAAACCAAAACCAAGGTTAATAACGAAACAAAAAGTTGAGTATATTTGTACAATTTAAACCATATAATATTAATATATGAGCAAGGCGATAGTTAGAACCGATTTTAATTTTCCCGGACAAAAGAGTGTTTACCATGGCAAAGTGCGTGAGGTTTACGACATTAATGATGAATATTTAGTGATGATCGTTTCGGATCGAATTTCGGCTTTCGATGTTGTATTACCCAAAGGAATTCCTTACAAAGGGCAAGTGCTGAACCAAATTGCAGCAAAATTTCTCGATGCCACTAACGACATCGTCCCCAACTGGAAAATTGCAACTCCCGATCCCATGGTTACCGTAGGACACAAATGCGATCCTTATAAAGTTGAAATGGTAATTCGTGGATACTTAACTGGGCACGCTTGGCGCGAATATCGCGAAGGAAAACGTAGCCTGTGTGGTAATATTATGCCCGACGGAATGGTGGAAAGCCAAAAATTTCCAAAACCATTGATTACCCCTACCACTAAAGCTGATGTTGGTCACGATGAAGACATCTCGAAAGAAGAAATACTGAAACAGGGTATTGTATCGAAAGAAGATTACGAACTACTTGAAAAATATACCTTTGAATTATTTGAGCGTGGAACCAAAATGGCTGCTGAAAAAGGCCTAATTTTGGTGGACACTAAATATGAATTTGGCAAAAAAGATGGAAAAATTTATCTCATCGACGAAATTCATACGCCCGACTCATCGCGCTACTTTTATGCAAAAGGATATGAAGAACGCCAGACAAAAGGCGAAAGCCAAAAGCAACTTTCGAAAGAATTTGTTCGTCAATGGTTAATAGAAAACGGTTTCCAAGGAAAAGATGGACAAAAAGCGCCTGAAATGAGCGAAGAATTTGTTGACAGCGTAAGCGAACGTTACATTGAATTGTATGAAAACATTACCGGCGACAAATTTGTAAAAGCCGATATCAAAGATGTAGCAGCTCGCATTGAAAAAAATATTACAAATTACATCAATTCAAAATTGTAAAAAATAAGTGTTTGATAATGAAAAGCTGTGCCCAGGAAACTGGGGGCAGTTTTTTTTATTTCTACAAAACCAATAATTATTCGCAACCAAATTGGGTTTGAACCCATCAAATAATTATAAACTTATTAAATTTACGAATATATTTTTAAAAATCACGAACTGACGAAGTTCAACTGCAATTTTATTCAAGCATTATAAAAAAATTCAAATGAAAAAAATAGTTTACTACACACTGATTGCACTATTAGCAATTGTTTCTTTTTCAAGTTGTTTGAACGATAATTCAGACGAATGGGATAAATATCTTGAGGAATTTGAAGCAAATCAAAAGAAAGTTTACGCACAATATGTAGCCGATTCAATTTTAATTACCGATTACCTGACCATAAACGACTCCTTAGCTACTTGTGATGAAAAAAGTGGTATTTTCTTTAACATTATTGAAAACGGCACCGAAAATAAACCCAATACTTATTCAATAATTGAAGTAAAATACCAAGGTATGTTGCTCAATGGTACCGTTTTTGACAAAACAGAAACTGATAAAACCGTTGATCTACAACTAAACCGAGTAATAACAGGATGGCAATATGGAATACCCAAAATTGGAGTTGGAGGAAAAATTATTCTTTATTTACCTTCATTTTATGGATATGGAGAAACCAAATTCGATGCTATTCCGGCCAACTCGGTACTAATTTATGAAGTTGAGCTTTTAGGTTACTATTAATTGGTTTCAATTAAAAATTTCAATTGAGATGTAACTTTATTCACGGCTTAACGTCACACAAGATGTAACCTAATTTGATGAATGACCACCGGTGAATATAACCAAATTATAAAGCTTTACGCCAATAACTTGTACCGCTACTTGCTGAAAAATATTCGTGATGAGGAGCGGGCCAAAGATTTGGTACAGGATAGTTTTGAAAAGCTTTGGATGAATTGCCGTGATGTCAGTTTTTCTAAAGCTAAATCGTATTTATTCAGTATTGCGCACAATACCATGGTTGATATGATTCGGAAAGAAAAGAGGATGATTGTTACCGATACGGCCGATTTACCACAAAATGCCCATTCGAAACAATATTCCGATTTGAAAGAAATTTTAGACCAAGGCTTGAATAAATTACCCGAAGTACAACGTTCAGTTCTTTTATTACGAGATTACGAAGGTTATAACTATCAGGAAATTGGCCAAATATGTAAGCTTAACGAATCGCAAGTAAAGGTTTATATATACAGAGCACGCCTATTTTTGAAAAATTATATCGGTCAAATTGAAAAAGTGATATGATTAAAATTACACGAAATAATTACGAAACCTGGTTTATTGACCTGATTGATGGCATTTTGTCCAATCAACAACTTGATATGGTTTTAGAATTTTTGCGTCAAAATCCCGATTTACAAACTGAATTAAACGAGCTAAAAAACATCACACTTCAACCTTTAAAAAATGACAACTTAAATTTCAACCATTTATTGAAATCAGAATTCGACCATCCCGAAATTTTTGAAGAAACCTGTATCCGCTACTTAGAAAAAGATTTACTACCTAAAAATGAAATTGAATTTCAACATTACTTATCACACAATAAAGCGGCACAAAATGAACTTAAATTGTTTGAATTAACTGTTTTACAACCCGATACAAATATTGTCTACCCACATACCTCTTCGCTGCAAAAAACCCTAAAAATTCCTGTTTATTGGCTAACGGCTGCAGCACTTATCGTTTTTGCGTTTATTTTTTGGTTTAATAAAAATCAAACTCCGCTACCCAACACACCCATATTTGCCAATAACATTGTTTTGCTTCAACAAGAACCAACAAACATCGAAGTTTTGCATTTTAAACCACAATTGAAAGCCTTTGTTCTTGAATCACCCAAAGCTTCACCTACTGAACAAATAGTGTCCAAAACCCACGAAAACCCAAACATAAGCGAAGATAAGCTAGAACTGTTATCATCACACACAGTTTTTGCTTCAACAAGTACTCATAATACAGGTTTAATTGATATTGAACCGACCTTTTACATAATTGCTGAAAAGGACAGAAACTTTAAGATTTTCCCAACAATAAAAGAGTTATTGGCTGAAATAATCAACAAAAAAGTTGAACAAATTGAACCAGAAAAAGAACTTAATAAAATTACTTTTTTGGCACTTAACCGCTTAAATGATGTTACCAATAATAAATTCGATTATAATACCAATGAGGATGGTAAACTCAGTAAACTTGAATACAATTCCCGCTTTTTAGCATTCTCAATTCCGGTTAATACCCATTAAAACACATTGATCATTTCTTCACTAAAGAGGAATATTCCCATGTTTTTTAGGTGGATTGCTTTCCCTTTTCGTTTTGGTCATGTCAAGTGCTATAATTAGCTTCTCCCTAGTATTTTTTGGGTAAATTATTTCATCAATATATCCCAATTCAGCAGCTTTGTATGGATTTGCAAAATTTTCCCTGTAGTTTTCAACCTGTTTTGAAAGGGCTTCATCATTCTTTTCGTTTCTGAAAATGATATTTACTGCGCCGGCAGGACCCATTACTGCTATTTCGGCCGAAGGATAAGCGTAGTTAACATCGGCACCAAGATGTTTGCTGGCCATCACATCATAAGCCCCACCATAAGCCTTGCGTGTAATAAGAGTTATTTTTGGAACTGTTGCCTCCGCATAAGCATACAACAATTTTGCACCATGCTTAATAACGCCACCAAACTCTTGAGTTGTACCTGGTAAAAATCCGGGAACATCAACAAAAGTAATTATCGGAATATTGAAGGCATCGCAAAAACGAACAAACCTTGCTCCTTTAACCGACGAATTAATATCAAGCACCCCCGCTAAATATTCAGGCTGATTGGCAACAATTCCAACTGTTTGGCCTGCCATACGTGCAAAACCGGTGATAATATTTTTAGCATAATAAGGCATTACTTCAAAAAAGTGTTCATCGTCGGTAACTGCTGTAACAATATCGAGCATATTGTAAGCCTTATTAGGATCGTTGGGAATAATATATTGTAGTGATTCCACTTTGCGATCAACAGGATCGTTTGTCGGAACAACAGGTGATCCGTCAATGTTATTAGCAGGCAAAAAACTCAGCAACTCACGAATCATCATTATCGTATGTTCGTCGTTATCACCTATAAAATGAGCAACACCACTTTTTGCGTTATGAGTCATTGAACCTCCCAGTTCTTCTTTGCTAACCTCTTCGTGAGTAACTGCTTTAATTACATCGGGGCCAGTAACAAACATATAACTGGTATCTTTCACCATAAAAATAAAATCGGTGATAGCAGGTGAATAAACCGCACCACCGGCACAGGGTCCCATTATGGCCGATATTTGCGGTATTACGCCCGAAGCTTTCACATTTAAATTAAAAATATCGCCGTAACCGGCTAAACTCATCACACCTTCCTGAATACGAGCACCGCCCGAGTCGTTTAAACCAACAATTGGGGCACCCATTTTTAGGGCTTGTTTCATCACTTTAATAATTTTATCGGCATTGGTTCGGCTTAACGAGCCCCCAAAAACAGTAAAATCTTGTGCAAAAATATAAACCAATCTTCCATCAACTTTTCCGTAACCAGTAACCACCCCATCACCGGGAATAATATGATCGGCCATGTCAAAATTAGTACATCGATGGGTCATCATCTGGTCAAATTCATTAAAAGTACCCGCATCGAAAAATAATTTAATCCGTTCACGCGCAGTTAAACGCCCGTTTGCTTTTTGTTTTTCAACACGTTGATTGCCACCGCCATTTTCGGCTTCTTTCTTTTTAATTTCAAAAAATTTATATTTATCGTTTGTTGCTTGCATTGTTTTGCTTTTAATTTTGGTTTATGAGTTCAATTTCGATAAGTGGCTGATTACCATTAATATTTACACCCTCTTTAACAAATATTTTTGACACAATACCATTGGCCGGTGATTTGTATTCACTTTCCATTTTCATGGCCGAAACAACAATAAGCGTTTCACCTTTTTCTACTTTATCTCCTTGTTTAACTGGTATTTTAACAATTTTCCCAGGCATTGGTGAGAGAATAATTGTATCGTCTTTATTCAAAGCACCATCGCTTATTTCTCGATAATGAGATTTAACATCTATAATTTCAATTTGATAATCGTTATTTCGCGTATTTACAATGTACTTATTGGGTTTATCGGCCTCTATCATTTCCATATTAGTCGATTTACCATTATATAAAACCGAATAAACACCATTTTCAACTTTTACAACATCAAACAAATAAGTTTTATCACCAATATTTACTTGATATAAAGTATCGTTTTGATTCAGTATTTCAATTTTCTCAATTCTGTTTTTAATTTTGATCTTATAGGGCATAAGTTGTGAATTACAAAAGATTAAATGATTTGTTACAATTTTTCCAATTTGAAGCCTGACGATCAATAGTTTGTTTACTGTTTTGTCCCAATGCTTTCATTTTTTCGGTATAATCGATGTAGGCAACAAATAGGGCTAAATCTTCACATTCAAGATTACAATCGTCTCGTTTTGATAGGTTATTTGTATTATTTTCAATAAAATGCGTGTTATATTTTCCATTTACAAAATCGGGGGTTTCCATTATTCTTTTTAAATACGAAATAGTAGTTTTTACACCTGTTATCTTGTATTCATACAATGCCCTTTTCATGCGTTCAATTGCTTCGTCGCGAGTTTGTGCCCACACAATCAACTTCGAAATCATAGGGTCATAATATATTGGTATTTCATAACCTTCGTAAACATAGCCATCGGTACGAATACCCAAACCCAATGGTTCGGTAATATGTTTTACAAGTCCGGGACTTGGCATAAAATTATTATCGGGATCTTCGGCATAAATCCTGCATTCGATGGCATGTCCAAATTGGCGCAATTCTGATTGTTTAAGCGAAAGCTGTTTTCCCTCGGCAATTAAAATTTGTTGCTTAACCAAATCAACTCCTGTTACACGTTCGGTAATTGGATGCTCAACCTGTAAACGGGTATTCATTTCAAGAAAATAGAACTGATGATTATTATCGACTAAAAATTCGACCGTACCGGCACCTTCGTAATTAACTGATTTAGCTGCAGCAATGGCTTGTTCGCCCATTATGTTTCGTAATTCGTTGGTCATAAAAGGCGAAGGAGTTTCTTCAACCACTTTTTGATGACGACGTTGAACAGAACACTCACGTTCAAAAAGATGGATTATATTACCAAATTTATCAGCTAAAATTTGAAATTCAATATGATGAGGCGATTCAATATATTTTTCAATATAAACAGTGTCATTCCCAAATGCAGTTTTTGCTTCTGATCTGGCCATTTGGTATGATTTTAATAAATCGCTTTGCTTATTAACCAGACGCATTCCTTTTCCACCTCCACCTGCCGAAGCTTTTATCATTAAAGGATAACCAATTTTTGAAGCGACATCAAGTAATTCTTCGTTTGTTTCGAGCAATTTATTTGTTCCAGGCACAACATTTACACCGGCTTTTTCCATTATTTTACGAGCAGTCACTTTATCACCCATCGAAATAATTGCACTAGATGTAGGTCCAATAAAAATAAAACCTTCGTCGTTGATTCTTTTCGCAAAATCGGCATTTTCTGATAAAAACCCATAACCGGGATGAATGGCATCAGCTCCCGATTTTTTAGCTACTTCAATAATTTTATCAATATTCAAATAACTTTCGAAAGAAGGTGAAGGGCCAATAAAGTAGGCTTCATCGGCATATCTAACATGAAGTGATTTACGATCGGCTGTTGAAAAAACAGCCACACTGCCAATATTCATTTCACGACATGAACGCATTATTCGTACTGCAATTTCACCTCTATTGGCCACTAAAACTTTTTTAATCATTAAAAATTTGTTTAGTTTTTACATTTAAGTATCCCTAAACAGTTAGAACAATTAAAAAGTTTATGGTTTTAATATTTGAATATTAGAGTATTATATTCATTTTTTATAGCTAACACACTATAAAATTGAACAAAGAATAACAATTGAATAATTAAACTAGATTAAATTAAAAAAGTGAAGATTGATCATTTTTTAGAAATATTCTTCCTAAGTGCTTATAAGCTAATGGAGTAACTTCTCTTCCTCTTGGTGTTCTTTTAATAAAGCCTTCTTTAATTAAAAAGGGTTCATAAACCTCTTCAATAGTACCTGCATCTTCGCCAACAGCTGTAGAAATAGTGGTCAATCCAACGGGGCCTCCTTGGAATTTATCGATTATGGTTAATAAAATCTTATTATCCATTTCGTCGAGACCATGTTTGTCAATATTTAAAGCTTCGAGCGCATAATTTGTAATTTCCATATCGATTTTGCCATTTCCTTTTACTTGAGCAAAATCGCGCACTCTTCGTAATAATGCATTTAAAATACGTGGAGTTCCTCTGCTACGACGAGATATTTCTTTGGCAGCATTGTCGTCAATTTCGACTCCAATAATCTTTGCCGAACGCTTTATAATAATAAAAAGCACTTCAGCATCGTAATATTCTAAGTGGGCATTAATTCCAAACCTAGCTCTCAATGGACTGGTTAATAAACCTGAACGGGTAGTTGCCCCAATTAATGTAAATGGATTTAATTCAAGCTGAATCGATCGGGCACTTGGGCCTTTATCGAGCATGATATCAATTTTATAATCTTCCATTGCGGAGTAAAGGTACTCTTCAACAATTGGACTTAGGCGATGAATCTCATCAATAAACAAAACATCATGTTCTTCGAGATTGGTTAATAATCCTGCTAAATCGGCTGGTTTATCCAAAACTGGTCCAGAAGTAATTTTGATGTTTACTCCTAATTCATTGGCAATAATATATGATAAAGTGGTTTTTCCTAACCCGGGAGGGCCATGAAGTAAAACGTGATCAAGGGCTTCGCCTCGTAGTTTTGCTGCTTTAACGAATACATTAAGGTTTCGAATGATTTTTTTTTGACCATTAAAATCATCAAATGAAAGTGGACGCAACTTTTTGTCGAGATCACTATCAAGCTCAGAATATGAATTTCCCCTTAAATCGAGTAAATCAGCCATTTATAGAAATTGAAATAGAATGGCCAAAGATATTAACATTATGCTATAATATTCAATTCTTTGAAAATTTCGTTTAAACGGTTCATGTCAAATGGTTTCGCCATGTATTCATCCATTCCGGTGGCTAAACACTTATCTCTGTCGTTATCTAAAGTATTGGCTGTTATTGCAATAACCGGAGTATGGCGCGAACTATTAATTTCTTTTTCGTATTTACGAATTTGAAAAGTAGCCTCTAAACCATCCATCACAGGCATCATAATGTCCATAAGTATAACATCATATTCCTTTTCGCGGTATTTATTAACAGCTTCTAAACCATTATTTGCAATATCAACATCATGATTAAATTTTTTTAAACTAAATGTTGTAATGCGTTGGTTTAGAATATTATCTTCTACCAGTAATATCGATAAATTTTCTTTCATAGCTTAACTTCTTCCCTTCACTAATTAACAATACTGCTTTGCAAATATATATTATTTATTTATAAATCTTTAAAAAGTTTTTTATACATAATGGGCTGTTAATTCTGTTGGTAACTTTTAATGCTTATTTGTATACATTTTCTTCAATCAAATTTTTAATAACTAGTACTTAATTGATATAATTAAAAACTTGAAACACAAACTTATATAAAATTTAATCAACAATTGTTAATAAAATGAAGTTAATATATAAATTGCTATTAACTGTTAATTCAGTG
>DATERL010000009.1:0-3362 GCA_035271585.1 Prolixibacteraceae bacterium | reverse complement strand
TGTATTACCTCGCCATACGCGGCAGCGGCAGCCTCCATTATTGCTTCGCTCATGGTGGGGTGTGGGTGAATGGTTTTTAGCAGTTCGTGACCCGTAATTTCGAGTTTGCGTGCCACCACCATTTCCGAAATCATTTCGGTAACGTTGCCGCCAATCATGTGTGCACCCAGTAATTCGCCATATTTGGCATCGAAAATAAGTTTTACGAAGCCTTCTTTTTGTCCGGCAGCACTGGCTTTACCTGAAGCAGAGTAGGGGAATTTCCCCACTTTAATTTCGTAGCCTTCGGCTTTAGCTTTGGCTTCGGTCAGTCCTACCGACGAAACCTCAGGATTAGTATAGGTGCAACCCGGTATATTATTGTAATCGACCGGAGCGGGGTTGAGACCTGCAATTTTCTCTACGCAAGTAATACCCTCGGCCGAGGCCACATGAGCCAGTGAAGGACCGCCAACAATATCGCCAATGGCATAAATACCTTTTACGCTGGTGTTATAATAATTGTCAACTTTAATTTTTCCTTTTTCAAGTGCCACGCCCACTACTTCGAGACCAATGCCTTCGAGATTAGGCGTAACGCCCACGGCCGACAGTACTATTTCGGCTTCAACTACTTCTTCGCCTTTGGGGGTTTTGATAGTTACTTTGCACATTTTGCCCGAGGTATCGACCTTTTCGACCGACGATTTTAAAAGCACTTTCATTTTGGCTTTTTTAAATGCACGCGCCAGGGTTTGCGAAACCTCTTCGTCTTCGTTGGGCACCACGCTGGGCAAAAACTCAACCAGGGTAACATCGGTACCTATGGTGTTGTAAAAGTTGGCAAATTCGCTGCCAATGGCGCCAGAACCCACTACCACCATTGATTTTGGCTGTTTTGGAAGGTTCATGGCCTGGCGGTATCCAATAATTTTTTCGCCATCTTGTTTCAGATTGGGCAGTTCTTTCGAACGAGCACCAGTGGCTAGTATAATGTGTTTTGCCGTAATGGTTTTTGATTTTCCGTCGGGGCTGCTAACTTCAACTTCGCTGGCTGATTTTAGTTTTCCAAAACCATTTACAATTTCGATTTTATTCTTTTTAAACAAAAACTGAACGCCTTTGCTCATGCCCTCAGCCACATCGCGGCTTCGCTTAACCATTTTTTCGAAATCGGGTTTTATTTCGCCCGTAATGCTTACACCATAGCTTTCGGCATGAATGGCATATTCATACGCCTGTGCGCTTTTGAGCAGCGATTTGGTGGGAATACATCCCCAGTTGAGGCAAACGCCTCCAATGTTTTCTTTTTCGACAACGCCAACTTTCATGCCCAATTGCGATGCACGTATAGCTGCTACATAGCCACCGGGGCCACTACCAATTACTATCAGGTCAAAATCCATAGTTATACTGTTTTGATTTTTTTAATATTTGAATACTATCAAAACGAATGAGCAGCAATTATGTTTAAATTAAAAGAAACCCAATTCTAATTTTGCTTCTTCGCTCATCATCGATTTGTCCCAAGGTGGGTCAAACGTAAGGTCAACAAAGCAATCGTCAACGCCTTCAACCTCCATGGTTTTGTCGTAAATTTCTTGCACAATCATATCAGCCACAGGGCAACCGGGGGCGGTGAGGGTCATCACCACGGTAGCCAGGTTGTCTTCGTCAACATCGATACTGTATATTAAACCGAGGTCGTAAACATTTACTGGTATTTCGGGGTCGTACACTTCGTGTAATGCTGCTTTAATTCGTTCTACTCTTGCATCGTTTGCCATATTTTCAATGTATAATATTTTTAACTCCTGTCTATTGATTTATTTTATTGAATGCAACAGCGTAAAGTTTAATTTGTTTAATCATGGCCAGCAAACCGTTCGAGCGGGTAGGCGAAAGGTGTTCTTTTAGGCCTATGGTATCGATGAAATGAAAATCGGCATTTATAATATCGGTAGCAGCCTGTTCATTCACCACACGCAGCATTAGTGCAACCATCCCTTTTACAATTAGTGCATCGCTATCGCCTTCAAAATAGAGTTTCCCGTCTTTTTGTTCGGCATTAATCCATACTTGCGACTGGCATCCTTTAATTACGTTTTGATTGATTTTGTTTTCAGTTTTCATGGCTTTCAGTTCGTTGCCCATTTCAATTAGGTAGGTGTATTTGTCCATCCAGTCGTCGAAAGCCGAAAATTCGTCAATTATTTCTTGTTGAATATCTTCTATGCTCATAAGTTGTGTTTAAATTAGAGATACAAATGTCTATTAATTTTTTGGAATACAAAAATGAGCAGCTTATACATTTAGCATTATCACAAATTGTTTAAAGAGAATTGGATTGTTCGTTATCAATTCGAAGCTATCTCTAACTTTTACCTTTGAATAATGAATAAAGGAATCTAAAAAGCAAACACCATAAACTTGATGTATAACTTTGAAAGTTTGACGTGTTTTTTCTGTTATTTATTTGTTTAAATTGGAATTGTAAAGTGAAATTTTGTTCCCTTGCCTTGTTCCGATTCAACCCAGATTTCACCTTTCATGGCGTTAACTAGTTGTAAACATATTGCAAGCCCAATACCTGTTCCTTTATATATTTTTTTTTCGTTTTTTTCAATTTTATAAAACAAGTTAAAAATATTGGTTTGCTTTTCTTTAGGAATTCCAATTCCTGTGTCAGAAACATAAAAATGAACCAGTTTATTTTCAATATTATAACCATATTTCACTTCGCCTTTGTTGGTAAACTTTAGGGCATTTTTAATGAGGTTAACCATTATTTGCTGAAGCCGGACTTTATCGTTAACAATATCGAGTTTCAAAGGTTTTGTTTCGTTTTCAAAAATGAGTTTGTTTTGATTCAGATTTTCGATTTCTATGGTTTTTTTAAGCTCAAACAAAGCAAGGTGAGCATCGAATTTTTCGTTGCGTAATTTCAGTTGGTTGGCTTCAATAATCGAAATATCGATAATGTCGTTGATGAGCACATGTAGTGTTTTGCCGTTGTTAATGATCTGATTGGTAAAAAGCTGACGGTCGGCATCATCAAGTTCGTTGTCGTTCAAAAGTGACGAAAAACCCAATATTGCATTCATTGGAGTGCGTATTTCGTGGCTCATATTGGCAAGAAATGCCGATTTCAATCGGTCGCTTTCTTCGGCCTTTTCTTTGGCTTTTTCAAGTTCACTGGTTCGGTTTTTTACCAGTTCTTCCAGTTGGTTTTGGTGAACAGATAGTTTGATATTTTTTATTTGTATTTCATCTTTTTGATTATTTAACTGTTGGTTTAGCAAAATGAGTTCTCCTGTTCGTTCTTCAACTTTTTCCTGAAGTTGTTCATTTCTGATTTTAAGAATTTTGAATCTTAGCTGAAT
>DATERL010000008.1:0-9661 GCA_035271585.1 Prolixibacteraceae bacterium | reverse complement strand
GTGCGGGCATACGCCACAAATACCAAGGGTGCCGAATACGGAGACAACATAGAGTTTACAACAAAAAATGCCACTTATACTGTCACCTTAACTGTTGCAGATAACTCAGTGCCATTAACCGGCGCAACCATTACCTTTGGTGGTGTTGAACACACAAGCGGTTCGGATGGTATGGTAACGATTGCTGATGTTGCCGATGGAACATACAATTACACTGTTTCTAAAGTAGGTTATATTGATGCAACTGGTCAAATTATTGTCGATGGTGGTCATGTTAAAGAAACAATAAACCTGAATTTATTAAGCTACAATGTTACTTTAACCCTAGTTGATGGAACATCACCAATTGAAGGCGCAACCATTACCTTTGGTGGAGTTGAACACACAAGCGGTTCTGATGGTATGCTAACGATTGCTGATGTTATCGATGGAACATACAACTACACTGTTACTAAAACAGGGTATGTTGAAGCAACTGGTCAAATTGTTGTTAATGGTGCTGATGTTTCAGAAACAATCACGCTAACACTCGCAACTTACGGTGTAACTCTTACCGTAGTTCGTGGAGATGGCACACCAATTCAAGACGCAATCCTTACTTTTGATGGTGTAGAATACCTAACTGCTACAAACGGTAAAGTAACTATCACTGGTGTTATTAATGGAACATACAACTATACTGTAAACATGGAAGATTACGATGTTGCAACTGACAATATAGTTGTTGATTGTGCTAATGTTGCAGAAACAATTATCCTAAGTTTACTAATTAACAACGACATTACAATTAAAGTAGTTAATAGTGAAGCTACACCAATTAAAGGTGTAACTGTTGGGTGCAATGGAGTTAATAATATAACTGGTGATAACGGTGTTGCAACTTTTTTAGATGTAGCCAATGGTACCTTTACTTATACTGTAAGAATGGAAGGGTATAACGATGTAACTGGACAAATTGTTGTCGATGGTGCCGATGTTGATAAAACAATCATACTAATGCCTAAAACCTACAGCGTAACCTTTACCATAGTTGATGCAGAAGGTGTACCAGTTGATGCGGTATTTATTATATTCGGCGGCGTTGAATACCACCTCAACACGGGTGGTATTGCAACTATTACTGATGCTGTAAATGGCACATACGATTACACAGTAACTAAAGGAGGTTATGTTAATGCATCCGGACAAATTATTGTCGATGATGCCGATGTTGAAGAAACAATTACCTTAAATACCGTAAACTACAGCGTAAGCTTTACCGTAGTTAATACAGATGCCGCACCAATTGAAGGAGCAACTGTTACGTTCGATGAAATTGAATACACCACGAATACCGATGGAGTTGTAGTTTTTACTGATATACCTGAAGGTCATTCGTACACCTACACAGCAACCAAGGCAGGTTATACCATTGAAACTGGCAGTATATATGTTAATGGTGTCGATGTTGATAAAACAATTACCTTATCATTTACAACTGGAATTGACCTAAATATTTTAAATAATCTGAAGGTTTACCCAAGCTTATTCAGCAACGAAATCACCATTACCAATGCCGATAAGGTTAAACGCGCAATCATAACCAACGCTAATGGTCAGTGCGTAATGATAATTTCATTAACAGGTAGCACACAAATTATAAACGTAAGCGAAATCAATAGTGGCGTTTACTTTTTAGTATTCGAAGGTGCTAATGGCGAACGTATTGTTCGTAAGCTAATTAAAAAATAGCTTAACGAGTGTAATTTAAAATGGTTTGGCAGTCTTAAGCTGTCAAACAAAGTATTACGTATTGATTTATTGTTGCATTTTAGTTGTCTGATTTATTAAAAATTTTTGCGATAGCCAATGGCCTTAGAAAAAAAGGGATTAGAATTGAAGCAAAACCTTAGTAAGACCGGGAAGCTGATCCCGATTTCCGGGAGCAGATCACCCGGCCGCACTTAGGTTTTGCGAAAGGCAAATTCCATTTTTTCTAGAGCCTTGATTTTTTTGCTTTCCCGTACAAATCGGGGCAGGCTGTTTTTTTATCAAGAATTGAAGCGAAGCGTAAATCGTGAACACCTTTTTAAAATTAATTTTGTGAGCAAAAAAATGAAGAGCCCAGCCGGCTTGAGGCGAAGCGAAGGTTAACAGAGCTAAAAATTAAATAAACCTTTGGCTTCACTGAAAAAAGAAATACGACATTATTTAATGTTTAGTTATTTAGTTTTTGCTGCCAATGTTTTTATGTGTTTTGAGAAAAACCAAAAAAAAATAAATTTTAAACAATGAAAAATGGTTCTACAATATTAATTAAAGAAATAAATTTAATTATACCATTTTATGTAGAACACTTGAAGAAAACGAGGACTTCTTCAGAAGTACAAAAAAACAGCATGAAGCTATTTGTCAACAACGAAGAAATAACGATACACCACGGCGCTAGGGTATTAGATGCGGTGCGGGCGTACTATGTACAGCATAACAAAAAGTTGCCCTGCAAATTGCCCATTGTGTGCGATGCCTATGGTAACAGCATCGCTCCCGATGGCGAACTAAGCGAAGGAAATCATTTGCATATAAAAATTTAAAACAGATGAATAATGAAAACAATTTCGACAAAATTAAAAGTATTCTGTGCCCTTGTTGTGCTTGGCGCTTCTTTGTTGATAGGTTGCAGCACAAGCCGTAAAATAGCAGAACAGCCCCAGTCAAAAACAGTGGAAATTCTTGCCGTGAACGATATGCACGCCGCCATTGATAATTTTCCCCGATTTGCCTTTATGGTCGACAGCTTGCGAGCCATTTATCCCCATTTATTGCTCGTTTCGGGTGGCGACAACCAAACGGGTAACCCCGCAAACGACCAATATCCTGAAAAGGGAATGCCCATTATTGAACTGATGAACGCTGTGAATTTCGACCTATCGGCAGTGGGCAACCACGAGTTTGACTCTCGTTTGGCAGGATTTGAAAACATTACACACAAAGCAGTTTTCGACTTTCTTTGTGCCAATATTGAATTGCCTGCAACTGCCGATTTTCGTATTAAACCCTATAAAATAGTAAAATCTCCCAACGGACTCAAAACAGCTTTTGTTTCATTGTTGGACATTAACGACAATGGAATACCGGACACGCACCCCGATAATGTAAAAGGATTTACGTTTAATGACCCTTTTCAAACTGCCAATGAATATCTCTTTTTAAAAGACAGTTGCGATGTTTTTATCATGTTGAACCATTTAGGATTTGAAGAGGATGTGAAATTAGCAAATCAACTGCCGGCAAATAGCGTAGATGTAATTATTGGTGGACATTCGCACACCAAAGTCGAAAAAAACCAAATACATAATGGGATGATGATTACGCAAGCCGAACGCAAACTCAGCTGTGCAACACTCATTAAGTTTACGGTGAGTCCCAAAGGAAAGGTTGAAAGAGAAATGCAATTGCTTACCGTGGGTAAAAAAGGAAATACCCGTGCCGATATTCAAACAATGGTTGATGGTTACAACAACAATCCGGCATTGACCGAAACCATCGCCATAGCCGAAGACGAACTATCAAACTACGAAGAAGTAGGTTTTTTGATGTGCGATGCTATTCGCATTGCCGCCGAAGCCGATATTGCCCTTATTAATCCCGGCGGTGTGCGTGTTTCAACGCTTGCTAAAGGCCCCGTGCGTACCAAAGACGTGTACGAAATGGATCCCTTTGGTAACGAAATGGTGCTATTCAACCTTAGCGGACACGAAATACATAATCTACTTATTTGTGCATTCACGTTTGATGAAGAGATGCCCATTTATCCTTCGGGAATAACCACACGCTACTTGCTTAAACCCGATGGGAAACTTAAAGATGTGGAACTTTTCACTACCAACAGTCAACCGCTCAATATGGACCTTACTTATTCTGTAGTCATGAATAATTATATGTCGTCGGTTTACAAGTATGATCACAAAGACGCCGGGCAAGGACTGTTTCGCTCCTCAGCCGAAGCCACCATCGATTACCTAAAAGAGCTGAAAAGTATTCCAAGTTACAGGGGAATGCAAAGGGTCGAAATAGTAAAATAATGGGAATAGGAGATAGGAAGTAAGAATTTATATACGGCGGTCAAGCGAAATCGAAACCACCACAGTTAGACCTCAAAACAAAAAAAAACTTAGCATTATTCGCAGCTTAGTGTGAAAAATTACAAATGTTCAATAAAACGATAAAACTATGAAAAAGAACAAATTAACAGTGATACTGCTGACAGTATTAGCGCTAATAAGCTTAAGCGCTTGTGATGAAATCACAGAATTTCCAGACGAAAAAGATCCTGTTGACAATGTGCCTGTTGACAATGTGCCTGTTGACAAAGATCCTGTCGACGAAGTGCCTGTTGACAATGTTCCCATTACCGGAACACTTACCGGTAAAATTAACCACGACAATCTTGATATGAGCGACAAAGCTACCTGCACCTTTGACCGTTTTCCCTCTACGGTTGCCAAATTCAAGGAATTACAGGCACAGGTTTCCATTGAGCCACAAGGCGCTGTAACCATGGTTTTAATTGCAATGGAAATTTACCGTAAATACCCCGATATTGGTGAAAGCTGTTTGTTTTTGGCAACCAGCGAAAATGAACACGACCCCAGTAATCCCGGGCACATGAGCAAAACTCGGATTATGGAACGTCTCTCTGAACTGCTTCGCCGCAAGGGCGATTCCTACTCCCGCCCTTATCAGGTAGCTGCTTATTTGAAAGGTGCCCATCCGCAAAACGGATATGTACCCGCAAAACCATATACGGTTGAGGTAGAGGCCATGAATTTTACTTATGAATACAACAGTAAATTGGATGCCAAATTTATTCAGTATTATGTACTTACAGGTGGAAAAGACAGTGGAAAAGACATTATCCGTGTAATTAAGCCGTGGAACAGCGAATACTTCCTTGTTGATAATTTTCCCGGACTTTATTCACAGGTAAAAGAACTTCCAGGCAGCAAAACCTGGGATGATAACATGTTTATTAAATAGTTGGAAGTTTCAATTTTAAGCGAAAAAACTTAAAACTAATCGACATGAAAAGAATCATTGCAATTTTATTGGGTGTTGTTATTTCAGCTACAGTTATGGGGCAAGTCAAAGAGGCTTTTCTCCAGCTGAAATGGATAAACCTTGGACAAGATGCGGTTTATCCCGATGGTAAATTCGGATACGACCCCGCTACGTTTACCTATATCGGTAAAGAGCTACAGAAACTGCCAAAAACAGATGTCTGCTACGATGCCGAAAATGGTGATGAATACACGCTTATAGGTTACTACAAAACCGCCTCAATGAAAGAGAGCGTAAACATTCTCTTCACACCTGGACCAAGCGCCGACCCACTATTCCGCATTAGTAATGCTGAAAACAAGGTGCTCTGGGAGCAAGTTGCCGATGAAATGTGCATCAACGCTAATGCTATTATTTACACAGCCGGAAATACCGATAAAATGTTCAATGAGCGGCGTAAGTATCAATTTTCGGGCAATAAAGTGATTGAAACCAAACAACCGTTTTGCTACGTGGGCGTGAAAGGAAAACTTCTGAAACCCGTTACGCTTTATAGTCAGAAAACAGACGGTATGGTGGTCGCTAATTTGCCTGTGGGCTACGAAATTGAAGTGTTGCTCGCCGACGAAGATTATCCGATAGACGAATATGGCGAAGGCTTGCCAATGAGCTATTTGGCACGTACCGCTTTCGGCTTGGTGGGTTGGCTGCGCCTTACAAATGACGATATTCATCATTCAAACCCCGTATTAAGAGGGTTGGGCTATATGGGCGATTAAAAAACACAAAAAGAAAAAAACAATCGGCTTTTAACTTTTAAAACAACTAAATATGAAAACAAAAGTCTTTTTACTACTTGTGCTTTTTGTGTCGATGGTTGGCACAGTAACAGCACAAACGCTGCGTAACAGTAAGGGCTCACAAATTGGTAAAATAGAATCCGATGGTACCTTACGCAACTCATCTGGCAGCAGTATCGGTAAAATAGAGTCGGACGGAACCGTGCGAGACGGCAAAGGCAACCGATTGGGGAAAATTGAATCTGATGGCACAGTGCGAAACGCTTCTGGTAATCGCCTCGGCAAAATTGAATCCGATGGCACGGTTAGAGACGACAAAGGCAACAACATAGGCAAAGTAGAATCTAACGGAACCGTGCGAGATGCCAAAGGTAACAGCATAGGAAAAGGCAATGGTAGTAACCAGCAACGCATTGGAGCCGTTTATTTCTTCTTTTTCTTTAATTGACTTCTACCTTCTAACCTTTTAAACCAAATAATAATTCCAAAAAATGAAAGGAATGAAACTTATACTTTTCACACTCTTATTGTCCATATTGCTTATTTCTTGTAATGCAAAGCCAAAGCAAAACAGCAATGAATTGAAGCAAAACACTTTTGAACAGCCCACAACAATAACCAACGAAAACCAAGAGCCTGATTTTTCGGGTAAAAATGTTGATATCACAGACATTTTTTTGCTTTTACCCGATAATGTTTTTCCCGAAGTACCCACTACCGTAGCTCAACGAAAAGACTTACTCAAATGTATAGGCGACGAAAAAGCATTTGAAATATCTCCAACACCAATTGGTGTATGCGATGCGAAAAACGGATATTTGAACCTTACCGGAATGCAGTATGGATGGGAATTGTGTTATTGGAATCTGAAAGATGCTCGCAAACTTGTAGCGATTAACAATAGTACCGAATCGGGAGGTGAAATAAGAATATTTTTCTACCAAAACGGGAAGCTTATCGAGGACTATAATTACCAACTTGGTGGAAATCAAAACTATAAATTGACTGATTTTATTGATGTTTCGCAACTATCATCCAATACTCAAAAGTTTGCCGAACAGCAATTTATCAAGGGCGCTTGGCACCTTTTTTACCAACTGCCACAAAATGGCACTTCCCTAAAAGTAAGCATCGATACCTATCAATTGATGAATTATGATGAAAACCATGAAATACCTTACGAAGCTACTAAAGAAGTTACGTTAAAATGGAAAAACGAAACGTGGGTGAAGGATTAGAAGATGCGTGAGCCAATTTCTTTATGTTTTGGTGCCATCGTGTTTAGTTTTAATTTTTTGTTCATGAATACAATAAATTTCTATTTTTAATAAACATTAATGAAAAATCGATGAGAAAAACATTTTATACTACAACAATTCTGCTGTGTTCGATACTGGTATTTACCATATCGACAAGCTGTAAACAGCATTCCGCTAAAAAAGAAGGTAATAAATCTGATTCATTGAAGGTAGTAATTAATGAGCAAGAGATTTCTTCAGGCGAAAATTGGCTAAAAAGCATCTTTCAATGTAACAATGGCACCGACTACTGTTTTCCCGACGAGGAAAAAGTTTGTACCGAACAGTATTATGCGTTTTTTATCGAATCGCTCGAAATATTTGAGTATCCCAGTTTTGAAACAGAAAAAGAGCAAATTGTCGCTGAAAAAGCGTTTGAATTGAAATGGAAAGAAATTTATTCGCTGGATGATGACGTTTTATCTCCATTTGGACGTGGAAATGGAATTGAGTCGGGACAACAACTAAAAAATGTAAGCATAACTTCTCTTTCCAACATTAAATACACGGTAATTGTCGATTATGGCGATGGAGTAAAAACCACGACCGAAGTCACGCTTATTGCCAACGATAACAGTTTTCTAATCGATTATATGAAATCAAAAATTATTGAATAAACAATAACAATACTGCAAATTTCCAACTTTTAAGCTTATATCTTTTTTGAAATTATAACTTTATGCTTTACAACGATGAACAAAATAATTTATTTATTTATAGCGCTTGCGATTCTTACAGCTTGCGGCGGCAACACTGGCAAACCCAACACGCAGCAAAGCAAGGTGAAGTACGAAACTTACCACAATAATCGTTACGAATACAGTGTTGAATATCCCGATTTTCTTATTCCACAAGGCGAAGCGACAAACCAGGACGGACAAAAATTTATCTCCGAAGACCAAAAAACCCAACTGCTTGTTTATTGTGGCTACAAATTTGATTTAGATACAGATGGCGATTTTCTTTCAATTGATAAAGCTTATGAGGAAGATTTGAAATTCAATGAAGGAAGTTTTTATAAAAAATTGGAAGACAAGCACTATATCATCGAATTTAAAGTGGATGAAATGTTGCATTTTGATTACACCATCCTTAATGGAGATATTTATTTCAATATTTGCTTTGAATATCCCGAAAAAGATAAAAAAAGAATGAAAGGCATTATAAAACACGTAATCAACACGTTCAATGTTGAAGCATTTGATACCAAATTAGTTGTGTCTGAAGGCGAGGCCTCTGCCGGTGGAGTAGAAGATATGTTTCCTACTTTTCTCGAGAGTTTTTTGAACGATTGCTATTGGGGGAAAAACATCAACAGTTTACTCCGTAGCAAAAATAAAACTTTGGCAACATACATTGACCCAAAAATGGATGTGAGGCGTTACCACGCTCCCGGTACGGTGGCAAAATTAGGAGCCAGAGACGAAGATTTCGGCTTTACACAAGAGGATGATTTTGTGACAAAACCTAAAGTAAGCGGTGATTTAATATTTGAGTATGTGAATGACAATGGAAGTCCTTGTGAACTCATTTATAGTGAGATAAATAGTGAAATCTATGTTATATATTACCAAGTGATTGAGAGTGTTCCTGATTTGCTTGTCGATATGGAAACCTTTGAAACAAAACCGGTAAAAACACCTTATCCCAATGCTGAAATTATGGCAGTTTATTTACCCGATACTTTCGGTAATCCCCGTGGGTTTTATTTCATCAATACACCCAATGGTTGGAAACTCGCCTTTGTGGACGATACATTTTGTGGCGCGTGAATAAACTAAGAAGAATTAAAATTACCAGACAGTAGTTTTTTTCATATTAAACGATGCACTTTCATGGTTTAGAAGCATTTCGCAAGCAAGCTTTAAACAAGGTGATAATAGAAAAAAATTACTTCACAATTTAGGTCGTAATTGCAACATTAAAAATATAAAATTAACTTTACTTCATTATTGTTAAACCATCAAATACGAACTTTTTAAGTTGCTCATTATGAAAAAAATTTACTTCATTTTATGTGTTTCATTATTTGCATTGCTAGCAATCAAAACCAATGCACAAACTACGCACATACCCGACAATAATTTTCTGCAAGCGCTGAAAGATTTAGGCTATGGTGCAGGTGTTGTAGGCAATAATGTGCCAACTGCTAATATCGATACCATCACCAATTTGGACGTATCGAGCAAAAATATCAGCGATTTAACAGGGATTCAAGATTTTGTGGCGTTGACAGTATTAAGGCTGACCAAGAATCAACTAACAAATTTAGACATCTCTAAGAATACGGCTTTAATAAAATTGTATTGTAATTTAAATCAACTTCCAAGTTTGAATATCTCTGCAAATACGGCTTTGCAAACGTTGTATTGTAACGATAATCTACTTTCAAGTTTAGATGTATCTAAAAATTTAGCATTAAAAACGCTAAATTACGCTAACAATCAACTTCCGAATTTAGATGTATCTGCAAATACGGCTTTAGTGCAACTATATTGCACTAATAATCAAATTGCAAATATC
>DATERL010000007.1:0-7163 GCA_035271585.1 Prolixibacteraceae bacterium | reverse complement strand
GCCACTACCCATCGAAAACGTGGATACCGACCAAATTATTCCTGCCCGTTTTTTGAAGGCAATTGAACGTAAAGGTTTTGGTGACAATTTGTTCCGCGACTGGCGTTATTCCAGTGGCAACACACCAAATCCCGAGTTTGTGATGAACAAGCCTCAATTCTCCGGTTCCATCTTGGTGGGAGGCAAAAACTTCGGAAGTGGATCGAGCCGCGAACATGCAGCCTGGGCCATTTACGATGCAGGATTCAAGGTAGTGGTTTCGAGCTTTTTTGCCGATATATTTAAAGCCAATGCGCTGAATAATGGACTGCTACCTGTTCAGGTCTCGCCCAACTTCCTTGAAGAAATTTTTGAAACCATCGAAAAAAACCCAAAATCGACATTTACTGTTAGTCTCGAAAACCAAACCATAACCAACGATGTTACAGCTAACAGTTTTGAATTTGAAATTAATCCTTACAAAAAAACATGTTTACTGAATGGTTACGATGATATCGATTATTTGGTGAACATGAAAGAAGAGATTGAAGCATTTGATAAGAAATAAAAACTTTACAGAATTATTCTGTATTAAGAAAAAGGTAAAAACTCTTAAAAATGAACGACAGTAGAAAGATCACTTCAAGCCAATCCCCGCCCCTAAATATGGGCGGAAGAAATAACTTGATCAAAATAATGGACACGACCTTGCGTGATGGAGAGCAAACCACCGGGGTATCGTTCAACGAGATGGAGAAAATGAGCATGGCCAAAGTACTGCTCAGTGAGTTGAAAGTCGATCGTATTGAAGTAGCTTCAGCGCGCGTTTCAGAAGGCGAATTTAAAGGCGTAAAACGAATTACCGAATGGGCAAATAAAAATAGCTACATCGATCGTATTGAAGTTTTGGGCTTTGTAGATAACGGAGTCTCTATCGATTGGATTGTGAATGCCGGAGCGAAGGTGCTCAACCTTTTAATTAAAGGTTCGTTTAAACATGTAACCGAACAACTTCGACGTACCCCCGACGAACACCTCGACGATACCAAGCGAAACATTCGTATGGCCCGAGAAAAAGGGCTCACTGTTAACGTTTACCTCGAAGACTGGTCGAACGGAATGCGCCATTCTAATGATTATGTGCACTTTATGCTCAAAGGACTTATGAATGAAGGAATCAACCGCTTCATGCTTCCCGACACATTGGGAATACTAAATCCCGACGAGACTTATCAATTTTGCAAAGAAGTAGTTGATGCTTTTCCTCAACTCAATTTCGACTTTCACCCACACAACGATTACGATTTAGCCATTGCCAATACTTTCAACGCAATTAAAGCGGGCATAACTTGTATTCACACCACCATAAACGGTTTGGGCGAACGAGCAGGCAACGCGCCCCTGTCGAGCGTAATTGCCACCATTAAAGATCACATGCAACTGCAAACCAATGTTGACGAAAGCAAACTTAACATGGTAAGTAAGTTGGTCGAATCGTTCTCGGGCATTCGTATCCCAACCAATAAACCTTTAATCGGCGAGTTCGTGTTCACACAGTGCAGTGGCGTTCATGCCGATGGCGACACCAAAAACAACCTTTATTTCAACGATTTGCTGCCCGAACGTTTCGGACGTGAACGCAAATACGCACTGGGAAAAACCTCCGGAAAAGCAAATATCAAAAAGAATCTCGAAGCCATTGGGATTAACCTCGATGCCGATTCGCTAAAAAAAGTAACCGAAAGGGTAATCGAACTTTCCGACAAAAAAGACACGGTAACCGCCGAAGATTTACCCTACATTGTTGCCGACGTTTTACGAACCCAATCCATAAAACAAGTCATCAACATACTAAATTACAGCATATCATTAGCTTACAACTTAAAACCAGTTGCTTCGGTTGCCATTAAAATTAAAGACAAAGTTTACGAAGACACCGCACCCGGCGATGGCCAATACGATGCCTTTATGAACGTGATTAAAAAAATATACAAGCGCTTGCGCAAACCGCTGCCACAACTAACCGACTATGCAGTAACCATTCCGCCTGGAGGAAAAACCGATGCTTTTGTCGAGACATTGATTACTTGGCAAGGCGAAAAAGAGTTCCGTACCCGCGGCCTCGATTCTGACCAAACAACAGCAGCCATTAAGGCCACCATGAAAATGTTGAATATTATTGAACAGAAAATACAATAATTAAGAAGATTAAACACGGAGACACAGAAAAAAAAATCAGAAAGAGTGCTGCACAAATACTTTTTAAAACTGCATTAATTATTAAATTTCACAATGACTAATCCAAAATCATCACCAGAAACCATTCGCCAAAATTTCGATCAACAGGTTGAGCGGTTTTTAAACATCGAAACGGGGCAAACCACCGCCATCGATTCACCACTGTGCATGGAATTGATATCGCAAGCAGCAAAATTAACCAACCCCAAGGCCACACGAATTTTGGATTTAGGCTGTGGTGGCGGAAACTACGCCGTAAAAATGGCCACGCTCATGCCCCACGTCGATTGTACACTGATTGATATTAGCAGCAATATGGTTGAAGCAGCAAAAAAAAGGGTTGAAGAAATTATCACTGGAAAAGTTAAGGCAATCCAAGGCGATTATCGCAATATTGAACTGAAAAAAAACAGTTACGACATTATCACTGCCGGAACAACTTTGCACCATCTGCGCGAAGAAAATGAATGGGAATTGGTGTTTGGCAAAGTTTTCAGGGCATTAAAACCAGGTGGTTCATTTTGGATAAACGACGTTGTGATTAGCGAAACCGAAGAACTCAACAAAATGATGCTGGAGGGTTGGATTAGCAAATTAAAAAAACAAATTACCGAGAGCGAATTAGACCTGTATCTCAAGCGTTACGAAACCGAAGATACCCCCCGCACACTTACGTATCAGCTTGATTTATTGAAGAAAATTGGTTTTTCTAAAACCATTGTTTTGCATAAACATTTTAACTTTGCAGCCTTTGGAGGAATAAAATAATTTTTTATTTATTATTGAGCTTAAACTCTGACTATTTACACTTTACATTATTTTTGATGTCACAAAAAATAGTCTCAACAACTTAAATGAAAATGAATGGAAATCAAAAAAATCACAAAGCACACAAAGAAATCTACTATCTACTTTGTGAACTTAGTGATTACCTTCGTTTCTTTGTGTTTAAATTGAAATCATAAAACTTTAAATATACTATGGGTAAAACACTCAACATTGCCGTATTAGCCGGCGACGGAATAGGTCCTGAAATTATTGAACAGGCCCTGAAAGTAACAAAAGCAGTTTGCGACAAATTTGGTCACCAGCTGAAGTATAAAAAAGCACTCACCGGTGCATGTGCCATCGATGCAGTAGGCGATCCCTACCCTGCCGAAACTCATCAACTATGTATGGAGAGCGATGCCGTACTTTTTGGCGCCATTGGCGATCCGAAATACGACAACGATCCGAGTGCAAAAGTACGCCCCGAACAAGGTTTGTTGCGTATGCGCAAGCAACTGGGCTTATACGCCAACATTCGACCGGTAGAGACCTTCGAATCACTGCTTCACAAATCACCACTTCGTGCCGATTTGGTTAAGGGTGCCAATTTTATGTGCATTCGCGAATTAACCGGCGGCATTTACTTTGGTGAAAAAGGGCGCAGCGAAGACGGAAACATGGCTTTCGACAATTGCGTTTATACCCGCGAAGAGATTGAACGCATATTGAAACTGGCATACGAATACGCCATGAAACGCAATAAAAAACTCACCATTGTTGATAAAGCCAACGTATTGGAAACATCGCGTTTATGGAGACAAATTGGTCAGGAAATGGCGCCAAAATACCCCGAGGTTGAAACCGAATTCATGTTTGTTGATAACGCAGCCATGCGCATTATTCAATGGCCAAAAAGCTTCGACGTGATGGTAACCGAGAACATGTTTGGCGATATTCTCACCGACGAAGCTTCGGTAATTACCGGTTCAATGGGCTTGCTCCCATCGGCCTCTATAGGTTTGCACACCAGTGTGTTTGAACCCATTCACGGCTCGTACCCACAAGCAGCAGGCAAAGATATTGCCAATCCTGTTGCCACTGTGCTTTCAGCTGCCATGATGTTCGAATACGCATTTAACATGATAGACGAAGGTGCATTAATTCGTGAAGCCGTAGCTGCCTCGCTCGAAGCAGGTGTGGTAACCGAAGACATTGCCGGCGAAAGCAAAACCTACAAAACATCGGAAGTTGGAAGTTGGCTGGCTGACTATATCAACAAAAAGTAATTTACAACTAACTATAAAACAAACTGCCTGAAATGTACATTTCAGGCAGTTTGTTTTTGCGCTATAATTTAGCGGCCAATTGCGTCCGTCAGTTAACAGATGTCCAGTTACACCGAAGTTGATGCGTGGCAGAATGCTTACATAACCACTTAAACCCCAATATATTATGACCGCGTGTTGGCGTTTCGTTGTTTATATGATTTGCATTTTACCAATTAACTTTTAGTTTTTGTCCTGCTTTTAGAGTCACTTCTTTTTGTTTATTTCCATATATAAGCCTAGTGGTTCCATCTTGTTTAGCTAATATAATTAGCTTTTTTAAGGTTTTGTTATCCCATTCCATAGAAACTTCAAAGCCACCTCTTGCACAAATTCCTTTTACAGTTCCCTTTTCCCATATATCTGGTAAAGCGGGGAGCAATATGATTTCATTTTCGTTTGATTGCATAAGCATTTCCACCACGGAAGCTGAACCACCAAAGTTTCCGTCTATCTGAAAGGGAGGATGTGCATCGAAGAGATTAGGATATGTACCACCACCTTTTACATAATCTGCATTCACCCCATCTGGTTCTACATACTTTAATAACTCACGGTACATTTTATAGGCACGGTTACCATCACCAAGACGTGCCCAAAGGTTTATACGCCAACCTTTAGACCACCCTGTTGATTCATCACCTTTTATCTCTAGTGACACGCGACAAGCATTTGCGAGTTCAGGTGTTTTTCTGGGTGTTATTTGATTTCCAGGAAATAATCCAAACAAATGGGTTTGATGGCGATGCTGTGGTTCTGGGTCTTCCCAATCATAATACCATTCCTGCAAATTACCTTTTTTGCCTATCTGATATGGATACAATCGAGCCATGGTTTGTTCTAATTTGGATTTAAAATCATCATCAACTTTAAGAACGGTAGCTGCTTTAATGGTATTGGCTAACAATTCCCTTATCATTGCCAAATCTGCGGTAGCACCATAAAGCGTTGCACCCATATAGCCATCAGGCGTTAAGTACTTGTTTTCGGGCGAAGTGGAAGGTGATGTAATTAAATTTCCATTTTTATCTTCAATTAGCCAACTCAAACAAAATTGAGCGGCACCTTTCATAATCGGATACGCTTCATTTTTAAGAAAATTTAAATCCTTAGAAAAAATATAATGCTCCCACAAATGAGTACTTAACCAAACCCCTCCCATATTCCAATTTGCCCAGCTTGGTTCTCCTTTGCCAAAATCGCCAACGGGATTACTCATTGCCCAGATATCTGAATTATGGCAAGCCACCCAACCGTCTGTGCCGTAAAACGTCTTTGCTGTTATTTTTCCGGTTTCAGAAATATTTTTTATAAAGCTCAATAATGGCAAATGCATTTCAGAAAGGTTCGTATTCTCAGCCAACCAATAATTTTCTTCCAAATTAATATTGGTAGTATAATTGCAACTCCATGGTGGACGCAAATAAGGATTCCAAATACCCTGCAAATTTGCTGGTACACCTTTTGTTCGAGAGCTGCTTATCAATAAGTAACGTCCAAATTGGAAATAAAGAACCTCTAAGTTTTTATCTTCTTCCCCTTTGGAATATCGTTTCAAACGCTCATCGGTTGGCAAATTTGGAGCATTTGTTTTCCCTAGATTTAAACTAACACGATTAAAAAATGATTGATAATCCTGAAGATGTGATTGTTTAAGTTGTGAGAATGATTTAGTATAACATTTCTTCATTATTTCTTCTGTTAACACCTCATCATTTAATCCTTCTGTGGCAGGGTTTTTATCAAAGCCATTAAAACTAGTGGCGGCAGAAATGAAAATGATCGCTTCTGATCCACCAGATAACCCCAAAGTGGAATCACTTTTCGTAATAATGCCGTCTGTGTTTTTAATTTTAATTAAGGTGGTAAACCGAGTCCCTTTGTTTTCGTCAAAAACTATTGAATTTGGTATATTTCCTCTATAGTCTGGTTCGGTATGAACGGGAGCATAGCCTTTCATTTGCAATTCATTTCCGTTGCACGAAATTTTGGAACGAAGCAAACTGTTTAATTTCAAATCGAAATTTAAAGCCCCTTTTTTACTGCTTGTCAGTTTAATTATCATAATCTGATCGGGATATGAAATAAAGTATTCTCGTGTATATTTAACACCATTTACTTCATAACTTATTTTTGAAACAGCATCACTGATATTCAATTCCCGATAATATTTTTGGGCTTTTATACTATGTTTAAAATCAATAAACAGAGTACCTAGCGGGGCATAAGATTCCGAAAACTTTCCTTGAAGTTTTCGATTAAGCGAATCTGCCAACTTGTAGTTTTCGTTCTTTAGGGCCTCTCTAATTAATGGAAGATTTTTATAAGCCTCGGGATTCATATTTGCATTAACAGGTTCTCCAGACCAGAGCGTAGCGTCATTCAAATAAATCATATCTGAATTGACTCCACCAAAAACAGAAGCGCCCAACTTACCGTTTCCAAGTACCAGGCTTTCTTCAAAATATTGTGCCGGTTGATTATACCATAATGTATTGTCTGATTGTGCTAAAGCGCCCCTTACTTGAAAAAAAATCAATAATGACGTTAGAATAATAATTGTGTTTTTCATTTGCTATTTTATTAAATAAGTTAACACTCGATGGTAGAATTTTCCGCATCACGCACAACGGTGGCAGGTCCAGTAGGCAAAGGGAATTTCACCCTAAGCCTTTCACAACTTGTCTCACACCCTGAGCGTGAGAACCGTGCTTGATAGTCTCCCATCATACGGCTCTTCTAATATAACCAAAAATTTGAAAGCTCATCCCATTTCTGGTTGGCAAATATTTCAGATATATTAGCTAACCCCTTCGCTCAATTCTCATTACAAGAACTTCATCACTACTACGA
>DATERL010000006.1:0-7155 GCA_035271585.1 Prolixibacteraceae bacterium | reverse complement strand
AAAGTTGTTAATGTTAACAACAAATAAATAATAAATCTAAAAATTGATTCCATAGCTAATGGTTGGTATTATTCCAAAAATTGATGTTAAAATTAATTTGCCACTCGATTGTTTCTGTTTAACTTGATAAAGTAAAAATAAAAGCTTTTAAAAGTTGAATGAAATAGTCATCAAAAATAACAGACTACTTTTTGTCTATTATACCGCATTTTTACAAGTACCTTCGGGAAACTTTAAATTCTTTAACTTCGCTAAAAACTAAAGTCCGTTTTATTTTAGCATTATAATAGCCTCATAATTCCTACGTTCATCCATAGGAGGCTGTGGGGCTATATCAACATTTTCAAATTCTATGCGATAACATTTAGCAAAACGTTCAGACGTGTGTGCATAATTACTCTTTGGAATATCCCAGTAGGTAACAAATTCATATACCGCTTCATCGCCAAATACATAAGGGTTTTTCAGCTTATAAGTGAGTATTCTTTCTTCCGGACAATCATTTACCGGCACACTAAAACTATTGTTCAAATAACAAATACCATTATTATATCTCTCCATTCCTAATTTAGGACGATTAACATCTGGTATGAAACCAGGACGAGCCGGAGTATTGTAAATTTCATTGTCCCAATTCGCACATGGTTCAAAAACAATAATATCCAATACATACAAATCGGGCTTTACAGTACCCCATTGGGCATCTTCCATCGGCGTATCAGGAGACCACTCCACCAATCCAATTCCTTTTACCAAATCGTTACCAGAAGCATCCTGAAAACTCAAACCTAAGTTATATACAACAGTTTCTGGAGGAAGGGTACCGAAAGATGAATCACAGGAAGTAAGATTCATCAACGCCAAGGCCAACAGGCCGAATCCATATAATGTTTTCATAGTGCAAAAGAGGTTCATAGTATAAGTTTGGCGCAGCTAATATAATAACTATTTTTGCCCCCCCCAATTTTTCATAAAATAATTACCGAAAAGTAGAAAAAATTGACCAAAGGCGGTTTTTTGGAGATGAAACAGCATTCTGCCTAAATAATAGTTTCACGCAGATATTGCAGATGACGCAGATAAAATAAATTGTTTTAAAAATTAATCCGCGTGATCCGGGTCATCTGCGAGCACCATTTCTTCACGCTAAGTTTTGTGTTTTTCACGCAGATATCACAGATGCCGCAGATAAAATAAATTGTTTTAAAAATTAATCTGCGTGATCCGCATGATTGGCGAGCAACTGTTTTTCACGCTAATCTGCATTTTGTTTCACGCAGATATCACAGCTTTCCGAGTTAGAAAGCTGCGGATTACACTTCGCTAAATCCAAAGCAGCAACAAATCCCGACAAGCAGGGGCAATATTAAAATTTAAAGCTCAAACCAACTCTGTATTTAGCGTGATTTCCAAAACCATATTCACCAAAAATCCCCCAATGCTGACCTAGGTAAAATGCTGATCCGGCATAAAAGCCATAATCGAAAACATGGCCGGGTGCAGGGTATATATTTTCCTTCGTTAAATAGTAAAGTCCACCCATTTTGCCCGATAAATAAATATCGAACCTGAATTTTTCAGCCTTAATGATGAATGGCAATAAATGTATATTTGCATTTAAACCATAAAATAAGGCGTTGGCCCTGCCACCTCCTGAATAAGAAAAATCATTTTCAATACTGAATATTTCCTCGGTCTTAATTCTGCCATTTCCTCCATACAAACCAACTTCAAGAAAATTCAAAACCCCATAATTTACTTCGCATTGAAATACAGGCGACGAGCTTTCGTTATAGCTTAACCCAATATTGTTATAAGCTGAGTAGTGGGCTTTAATATTCCATCTCCCATTAATAGAATATTGAGCATTTGATGGTAATGTGGTAAAGATGGCGAGGGTAATTATTACGCCGCAAAATATTTTTTTAACTGACCACTTTTTATTTGTATTCATAGTTAAAATAATTTATAATTTTTTGTTTAATACTCTTTTTATGTTTATTCTCTACTTTGGGTTTTGCTTCAAAAAAAACCTTATATGAAATGCTTGGAATCATTGGGAAATAACTGATTTGGTATTGTTTTAAGGGAGTATAATTTTCCGAATCGTAGCCAACAAGGCCCTGCTCACTATAACCATAAAAATACGAAGCTACGTTGTGCCTGTTGTACAGGTTATACACCGAAAAATTCCAGATGGCTTTATTTCCCCAGTGGGTATTTGTTTTTAAAGTAAAACCGGCATCCAAACGGTGATAATTCTTTAAGCGCTCGCTATTGCTTTCGCCATAGAGATACTCCTCAGTATAATTCACTTCTGGTTCGATTACTGGCGTTATTTGTCTGCCGATTACCGGTGTGTAGGGTGTTCCGGTTTGGTAAATCCAGGTCGCATAAAACGACCACTTTTCGGATATTTGGCGATTTACATTGACAGAAAAGGAATGTGGCCTGTCGAATTCAAACAAGTATTTATTGCCCTTATTGATGCCCGGATATTGCCTTGTTGTTTGTGAATAAGTATAGGCGGTAAAGCCTGTCCAATTGCCTTTATTCTTTCTTAATAATAATTCAATGCCCTTTGCTTCGCCTTTTCCTTCGGTCTCAATTTTCGAACGCCATCCGCCGTCGCCCATTAAGTTGGCATATCCTTCTTTGTATGTTGCTAACTGCTTCAGTTCTTTGTAATAAACGGTCAATTCAGTATCATATTTGTTGTTAATGAACTTGCTTTTCCATCCGGCCGAATATTGATTTGAATGAGCGGGAGGAATATTTTTTTCTGCCGGAATCCAAATTTCATTGTTCATAATATTACCTGTTGTATAAATCAAATGCGAAAATTGGTTTACCTGTTGATAGGTAATATTGAACAGATGATTTTTATTGATCCAATAATTGATGTTGACCCTAGGTTCAAGCAAAAACTTGTTGAACTTTTCCGATAGGTAATAAACCATGCGTAGGCCTGCGTCGGCTTCAACCTTTTCAAACAGCTTAATCTTATTGTCGAGGTAAAGTGCTCCTTCCCACGAACCAATGGTTTCGTGAATTGAAACTTTTGATTTATCGGAGTTGAATATTCGTGATGGGATATGCTGGTAATTGGTCAGTTTTGTACCAAAATCGAGGTTCCAGTTATTTGTTGCTTTGTATTGCCAATTGCTGCGCAAAGAGAGATCGCTAACCGAAGCCCTGTAATTGTTGAAGAACATTGTGCTGTTGGTATCTCCAACTGTGTTGAATGTATTATTAACACTAAGCCGATAGCGTGTTAATGATAATGCATTATCGACAAAAAGGCGTGTGTTGATTACCCTGCACCAACGGCCTGCCACCAGCCAGTTTCCCCAAATTGTTAAATGCTTACGCTTCTCTTTTAATTCCTTCCAATCTCTGTTGCTAAAGTGAATATAGTCGTCGCCTTGAAACACATTAACATAGAAGGTATTTTTTGTATTTGGTTGCCACGAGAATTTGCCATTAAGATCGTGAAACCCATAAGCTATGTTATTGTCTTGGTCGGTTAAGAGGCAGGTTGCCAAAAAAAGTGGTTCGGTCAATGTTTTACGACCTGTTACAATAAAACTTGTTTTTTTCCCTACCAAAGGGCCTTCCACACTGAACGAAACATCGGTAATGCCAATACTAAGTGCTCCTTTTAAACCCGACTTGTCGCCTTCGCGCTGCGATATGGCCATAATTGAGGATAGTTTTCCTCCATATCTTGCTGGGAAACCGCCTTTATAAACTTCAATATTATTCATCATATCGGGGTTAAAAACCGACATAAAACCACCGAGGTGGTTTACATAAATGAGCGGTACGTTATCGATTAGGTAAAGGTTTTCGCCTGGGTTACCGCCTCTCACATTTATTAAACTTGTTCCCTCGGCCTGAGACTGTATGCCTGGCATTAATTGTAATGCTTTCATCACATCGGGCTTACCGCCTATCATCGGTATTTTATTCAATTCAATTGTGCTTAGTGTCGCAATGTTAAAACGGTTGGCCCTTTCTCCTTTCACGCTAACCTCATCGATTAGCTCGCCAGCTTCTAGTGCTATGTGCAGTAGCGTATCGCTCGAAAATGTTATTGTTTTACTTTTATACCCTATAAACGATATTTCAATGTTATTGCAATGAGTAATGAGCGAAAAATACCCGTTATAATCGGTTGCCGTGCCGTTTTGAGTTTGATGTTCAACTATATTTGCTCCAATTAAGCGTTCGCCGCTAACACTATCTTTCACAAAACCTGAGATACGGAAACTGCTTGCATAAGCCCCTAACGATATTGTAATTAGCACTAACACAAGGAATGCCTGTCTGCTATTCGTCATAATCGTCAGGTTGTGTTTGAAATGTAAAGACTGAATACCCGGCAAAAATTCCGTTTGCATTTTCAATATTTGAATAGAGTGGCAATGCAATTGCGGCATTCATTATATCGGCATATTTGCCATTTAAGTACATGTAGTATTGTTTCTGATATCGGTAATAATCGTAGGTAACTGTTCTTAAATCTATTTCCATTTCATTTCGTTGTGAAATATGTGAATATAACGAGATGGTATATAAGCTGGTTTTAATCAACTCATTACTAAATATTGCTTTGGTAGAGCCTTCATTCAGAATTACTTTGTCGATATTTATCTCGTCAATAAAATCATAATCAAACCCTGGTATCTCAAAATAACTTAGCTTATTTGTATCGTTCTCAAAGGTCAACTTGATTTCGTCGTACACATATCCGTCAATATCAATAAATGCGTTGAATAATTGTTCCACTTTAACTATAATGGCAGGGTAAGGGATGGTTTGAAAACAATAAATGGTATCGTGATTGGCTGTCTTTATGCGGCACTCATAGGTTTTTCCAGGTTCAATAAGTGCATCAGCTTGGTAAACTCCCTTGCTGGTATAATTTACTGTTTCGGTGAAAACCCCGTTAATGTAAAGTTTTATGTCTGCATTTTCCACAAAGGGTAGTACCGTACTGTCTAAGCCGCCGCTCAAGCTTACTTGAAGCAGCAAAGGATTCCCCTCCACAAGAATGGCATTGACAACAGGCCCTGCATCGTACGCCGGAAATTCATCTCTGAATAATTCAATGCATCCCCAACATAAAATGCCCAGCAAACTAATCAGCAATATTCTATTTAAGCTACTTCTATTCATTACATTTTATAAAAGAATTTCGGCTAATATAAGCCGAAATTCCAATTACTTATTTAATTACATATTAAACTCACTTTTCCTTGGTTATTCGAGCCAACGCCTGCATTAGAATAGCAAGAGCCATTATAACTGTTAAAGTATGGTTCAGGATCCCAACCAGTTAGAATATCAGCTACATAATTAAATGATCTTTCAACAAATTGAGTATTTGGATATTCTCCGTTTAGTTCTTGTGTGGTCACAACTTGTGGTCCCTCAAAATGATTGTAGAAACCAAGTTCAGTTGTTACATTTGTATATAACGTTGTTTGGTGAAGCCACCAAATACCTAATGTGCGTATTTGGCATTCGGCTCTGTAAAAACTAGAAGCGATACTTCCACGCACATAGTCATTGAAGTGTTTAGGTTTAATTTCTATAGTTGTTCTATAGTATCTTGTTGCTTGTTCCCTTTATCCTATACTCTTTTACAGGTAATAAGTAAAACCTCCCATCCAACCATTTAGGTGACTTCCTTTAAAGTATTTGTTGTATTGCCAATTAATATCAAAGTGTAGGTTTTTGAAAAACTTGATTTGCACACCAATAGGAACAGACAACTTGTTATAAATCATCTGTTTGTCATAAGCGTAGTCTTCATCTACATGAACTGTGCTATTGCCGGCTATATTAACTACTTCATCGTATTTTACATAGTTTGTTCTAGAATAACCTGTTTCGATATAAAATTTTAAAGTTCGAAGAAGTCCTTTATCAATTTTAATCGGAAGTACATAGCGGATATTAACTCCTAATTCTTTTAAAGTATTGGTTCGGTGATAAAAATTACTGCGATAAAACTCACACCCACCTTGTACACCAATAAAAATATTTTTATAAGCATTGTATGCCACGAAAGGGTGAAATTCGCAGGAAATATACTTTGCCAAATCTTTTTTATCATGATCGATTACCTGATTATAATATAATAATGTTGGATAAAAACCAAAAAAAAGTTTTTCACTCAGTATATTTTTCTTAATGGTTTGTGCGCACAGTGATGTACCTATGCATATTAACACGATTAGAAGGGTTTTTTTCATTTTAGGATTTCTTAAACAATTTATATGTTGCTTAAAATGGGTAGCATAAATTGCCACCCATCCTATTAAACATAGTTATGAATGTATTAAAAGATTTCTATGCCCGATCTCATTAGGTTATCCACCCCATATCCCAGATTTATTCTAGTCATACCCCAATCAATAATTGTGACTAACCTATTGCGGTAAAATGATTTTCCAAAAATAATAATTCCTCCGCCAAGGCCAACAAATTCAACACATGAAACCCTATCGTTCCATCCTGGAGGCATAAAAGGCATCTGCTTTGGCATAAAAATACATTTCCCAGCACCACTTCCGGGTACATATTGATTTTCATATAATGTAGTAAATATAGTTAATACTGATTTCAAACCCAACTCATTATTAAACAACGAATCATAAACAAAGGCTTCGCGCTCAAGATACCATTCGGGCATAAGCCCTGTTTTTTCATTTTCTTCAATAGCTCCAGATGTTTCAGCATAACTGCTCATCATTTTTTCAAACACCAATAATTTGCCAAGATTTAATCCATTGGCTTCACCAAAAGCAACATACTTATCTTCCGAAGAGTATGCACGTTTTTCAACTCCAGGCTCGTCGCCGTTGCTCTTTAAATTATCGGGTTTTTTGTGAAATTCAATAAGAAACATATCTGAAGTATTTTTTGTAAAACCTTGCTCTTGAACTTTTTCATTGTCAATATAAAATGACGTTGAGTTGTTTAGCACATTATCTTGTACTTCATTTGTATTAAATGGTTCAGTTATTAAACTTTCTTTCTCGCATGAGTTAAACACTAACATCCCTATAAAAACAAGGGATAAAATTAAAATCTGTTGTATTTTTTTCATATTTTTACGTATTAATTGAGCCTTTATGAGCTGTA
>DATERL010000005.1:0-2765 GCA_035271585.1 Prolixibacteraceae bacterium | reverse complement strand
AATAGCAATTCAAGCCAATGAAGAATTTAAAAAAGTATTAAAGTTTGTTATAAAGATGCTATTTTCAAAATATCGACACTTTTTGATACATTTGCCTTCAGTAATAAAAATTTAATAGAACAAGCACCCCCTTGTTATTCGCAATAAATAGGAGCATAAAACAAAGTCAAACAAAAGGTTTTAGAACTGAAAACTATATAATTTAAAGAAGTGAAATTCAACACCACAAACATTTTAATTTTTGCACTGGGTTTTCTTTCTCAGGTATTATTTTTTGCACGAACCATTGTACAGTGGATCAAATCGGAAAAAGCAGGCAAAATTCTATCTCCAGTTCTATTTTGGCAAATTAGTTTGTTTGCTTCTATTGCCATGCTGATTTACGGCATTTTAAGAAAAGATTTTGCCATAATCTTAGGACAAGTCATCACTTTTTTCATTTATATCCGCAACCTGCAATTACAAAATGCATGGAAAAAGATTCCCATAAGTTTCAGGATTTTTGCGCTTATTATGCCCTTTGCTTGTTTAAGCTGGATGCTGTTTTCGGGCAATTACAGCCTCAATCACATTTTTTATAATTCCGAAATACCACGTTGGCTTTTTTATTTTGGGATAGCCTCTCAATTAATTTTCACCTTTAGGTTTATTTACCAATGGATGATTTCGGAACGAAAAAAAATCTCAGAATTACCTCCCGGCTTTTGGTACATTAGCCTTGTAGGATCATTGTTGATTTTCACTTATTCGATTTTTAGGCTTGACCCAGTGTTATTTGTGGGACACTTGGGAAGCATGGTAATGTATATCCGTAACCTGATGCTTCATTACACAGGCAAAGGTTTATTCGATTTATTACCTTTTGACTTGGGAGTAGTAAAAAAGAAATATTACAGAAAAAAGAAACAAAATAAAATTCATACCAAATGAAACGTATTTTGATAACTGGTTGTGCTGGTTTTATAGGATCACACTTATCGGAAAAACTATTGGACTTAAATTATCAAGTTGTTGGTATCGATAATTTCGACCCTTTTTATGATGTGAACATCAAAAAAAGCAACCTTCAGCATTTTATTAATCACCCTAATTTTAATTTTATTGAAGTTGACATTGCCAATAAAGAACAATTTGAAAAACTGTTTCCCGAAAACATCGACCTTGTAGTTCATTTAGCAGCCAAAGCTGGCGTTCGGCCTTCAATTGAAGATCCATCAGGCTACATCAGGGCAAACATTACAGCCACTCAAAATGTGCTCGATGCCATGAAGGACAAAGACATACGAAAGCTGGCATTTGCTTCATCATCGTCGGTTTACGGTAACACCAAAGCAACACCTTTTACCGAAGACATGGATGTTTCGAAGCCCATTTCGCCTTATGCTGCTACAAAAAAAGCAGGCGAACTAATCAATTACACCCATCACCACTTATACCAAACGGACATCATTAATATGCGTTTTTTTACCGTATTCGGGCCTCGCCAACGTCCCGATTTGGCCATTCATAAATTCACCAAACTAATACGTTTGGGGCAGGCCATTACCCTTTTTGGCGATGGCTCCACAGCGCGCGACTACACCTACATAAGTGATACAATTAATGGAATAGTGGGTGCTATCGACTACCTTTTTACTCATAATTCGGTTTACGAAATTGTTAACTTAGGTAACAACCAGCCAGTTAAGTTGAGCAAAATGGTCGAAACTATTTACGAGGTTTGCGGCGAAAAACCAGACATTAACTATCAAGCCATGCAACCCGGCGATGTTGATATTACTTATGCCGACATTTCGAAAGCAACACAACTATTTGGTTACCAACCAGAATACAACTTTAAAGATGGCGTAAATAAATTTGTGGAGTGGTACGACAAGCAGTAGCTTAGTATTTCGATATTACAATAACTAAGGATTAAACTTTCATCACAAAAACACCTACCCAGTAAGACAAAATAACAATGACACCATCGTTTTGAATCAATGGTGTCATTGTGCATAATCGAAACGGGTAAATGGTGAAAACTATACTCCATTCACTTGCCGTTAACAATCAACTAATTGCATGTTATTTGAATCCAATTCCGAGGCCAAGACCAATCCAGCCAGCGGTGAACCCTGAGCCACGAAGAATTAATGGGTTCCAGTTAATTTGAAACATTACACCCGTTTTCAATGGTTGAAACCGATATCCTAATGTTAAGAAACCACCCACAATGGCAAATCCCTCTTCGTGTAAAAATATGTGGTTGGTTATTTCTCCATTAGCTGATAATGCAGCATAAACAGGCAACAGTCCAACGCCTGTAATGAAAGAGCTTCGACGTTTACCCAAAAGATGATTAAATTCAAGAGGAAAAGTAACAAGTCCAATCGATGCTGAATTTTGATTATCGCTGCCACTAAGGCTTACACCTCCAATACCGGCCCTGAATCCGATTCCATCCATACGACCTTTTTTTAAGCGCATATCGTAATTAACACCACAAACTATATTACTTCCAAATAATTCTCCGTAAATATTTTTGTGATATGATTCAAAAACAGGCAATTCTTTTTCGCTAGCATTTACACTTAGTAGTGAAAGAGCTAAAGTAGTCAAGATTAAAAATACTTTTTTCATAATTATGGTTTTTTTTTAATTAAAAGGGTTTATTTCAATACAATAGATCGTTAATCCCGATGGTTTTTGGGATTAGATATTAGTATTGAGACAAAATATAGAATACTAATATTCAATTGTTTAGTTATAAATCTGAATATTCA
>DATERL010000004.1:0-3151 GCA_035271585.1 Prolixibacteraceae bacterium | reverse complement strand
AATCTCTGTCGAAATGAAAAACCAAGCTGTCGAGCCACCGCAAAACTACCGACTGAATTATCTTGTCGTTAAGCGGAAAAATCTGCCGTGTTTCATTTTTATCCTGAAAATCCAATTGGTCAATCGAGGAAAAATCATCCGCGCAAATGTATCCGGCCGAAAAAGTTACAATTTATCAAACATGAAAAAATCCTCATCATCAAAATTATCCTACCGAAAAAGCTCCAATTTGTCAAGTTGCTAAAAAACCGTATTCAGGACGGGTCATGGTTGCCCATAACGGCTGCGCTAAGTTTTAGTTGCCGATTGCGGGTTGATTTCCTGTCGAGCCGCACCGCCGTTGTTGCGGGTTACACTGTTGTTTTTCGAACGAAACCGGCAATTAAATTTAGCGTGTGTTGAACTAAACCTCACTGGCGTTCGGTGGTTTCAATGTCACCGAATACCAGTATATTTGAGGTTTTTAATCATTTAAACATTTCATTATGACAAATTTAAAAAAAGTTTCGATCAAGAAGCCACGCTTCGCAATTTAAGTGATCGTACCCGTAAAAGTTATTGGTGGTTTATCGATGATTACCAATTATTTCTAGGCTTTGATCCTGAGAATTCAGGCACCCAAGAGCTCCGTAGTTACTTTCAATCCATGCTCACCGATGGAAACCACAAACCCGGCAGTGTTAAAATGGGCTATTATGCTCTTAAGTTTCTTTTTACCAATATATACCACAAAGATTGGGCAAAAGAATACCTTCCTACACCCAAAGTAGCCAAAACACTTCCTTTGGTACTTGCCAAAAATGAAGTCGCCGAAGTATTAAGCGTTATTAAAAACTTTAAACACCGCACCATTATCATGTTTATGTATTCTACTGGTGCAAGGGTTAGCGAGTGCGTGAATATCAAAATTACCGATATTGACAGCAAACGCATGCAGGTTAACATTCAAGAAGGAAAAGGATTAAAACAACGAAAAGTTCCCTTGTCGCCAGTATTACTTAATGTTTTACGAAAATATGCTAAACGATTTGAACCTAAAGATTATCTTTTTGAAGGCGCAAAAGGAAAAGGTTCTCATTTGGGCATTACGGCTGTACGATCTATTTGTAAGAATGCCCGGTATTCAACACCCAAAATCAATAAGCTTTATACTCCGCATACCTTCCGCCATTCGTTTGCCACCCATCATTTAGAAGAAGGAACAAATCTGTTGGTTATCCAACGGTTATTAGGACACAGCTGCTTAAGCAATACACTCAAGTACTTGCATGTACAACAGCTAAAATTTAATGAGGTAATTAATCCACTCGACACTTTGAACGGATTGGAGGAGCTATGCAAAGTCAAATAGGCATTGGTGATATCCTTGAAAAATATGGTGACCGATACATTAACGACAACCATATAACCGGACAACAAAAGGGACTGATCCATTTATTATCGGCCTGCCGAACAGCAGGATTGGGAAGCCATTTTGAACAATGCGACCAATGTAGTTACACCAGAAAATCGTACGACTCGTGCCGTAACCGCCATTGTCCTACTTGTCAGCAAAAAGATAAACTTGAATGGCTCAATAATCGGATGAAAGAGTTGCTGCCAGTGGGTTATTATCATCTAGTATTCACACTTCCACATGAATTTAATCCGCTTTGTTTGCAAAATAAAAAGGTAATGTATGGATTGCTATTCAAAGCAGCTTCACAAACCATTATTGAACTGGCAAAAGACCCAAAACACCTTGGTGCCGATGTTGGACTGATAACCGTTTTGCATACCTGGGGGCAAAATATGATGGAGCACCCACACCTTCATTGCATTATGCCATCGGGAGGTTTTAGTAGCGACAAAGAACACTGGGTTCATCCGAATAAGAAAAACAAATTTTTTATTCACGTTAAAGTGTTGTCCTCTAAGTTCAAAAAAAAGTTTCTTGCCTTACTCAAAAAAGCTTACCAAAATGGGGAGCTTAAATTTAACGGCAAACTATCGACCATTAAAGGGCCAAAACAATTTGAACGTTTTCTTTCCCCTCTTTACCAAAAACAATGGGTTGTCAACATACAAGCCCCTTTTGGAAAACCCGAAAAGATACTGGAATATCTCTCGCGATATGTGTTTCGCATTGCCATTACCGACCGTCGAATTATTGAAGTGAAGAACGGTAGGGTACTTTTCTCATGGAAGGATTACCGCACAAAACGGTTCCGAAAAATGGAATTGACAATCGATGAGTTTATTCGTCGGTTTTTGTTGCATGTTTTGCCAAAAGGTTTTTTTAAGGTTCGATATTACGGGATATTTTCAAGCCGTTATCGCAAACAAAATATCGAAACAGCAAAGGCGATATTGGAACAAGAGGTCACTGATAAAAAAGAAGAAGATATTGAAGATGGTCTTCAAATATATGAAAAACAGGATACTGTTTGGGGTGAAATTTTAGAAGCAATTAGCCATTACAAAAAGCCCAATTGCCCTGTTTGTAAAAAGGGACGATTACACTTTGCCGGTATTGTGTACGATGATCCCTATCAACCAGGATAGGCATAATCCGAACTACGTTCTTTGATATCATTAGTCATTAAAAAACAACAGCTCAAATACTTATTTTTTGCTGAATGGGAAAGGAATGTCAGTTTCACAGCAAAAAGAAAGAATATAAAACCGGATAAAATTAAAAAATGGTTATCACACCAAAAAAAGCACGGAAAAGGACAAAAAAAGAACCAATGAAAAGTATTTAATCCCCATAGTAGTAACAATTGACTTGCAGCGGTTTAGCCCAACACGATTTAAAACACAATTGAGCTCACACGAGTGGGTGTAAAGCAATTAAAAAAAGGTAGCAAGTTCAAACTTACTACCTCTTTTTTTGGCTCAACTGTGCCTTAAATCCTATATTGTTATGGGCTCCATTTGGTTATTATGTTAATTGAACTTCTGTATAAAATTAGTAAATATTTACTTAAATGTGATGACCAAATTCTCTTCGAAAAGCACGTATCTACTTTTGTGCCATTTTAGCCTTCCTATCTAAAAAGCGAAAACGTAAAAACATTCTGTCGACCGAAAAGCTAAACTATCAAAGTTAAAAATGAACCAACTTTGAAAACTTTCCTTACCAAATTGTTTAAAAAAGCTGGCTAAAACA
>DATERL010000003.1:0-13624 GCA_035271585.1 Prolixibacteraceae bacterium | reverse complement strand
TACTTTTCTTACTAAGAATAACTTTTTCTAAACCTTCATCCAATTTGTTTGACGTTATTAAAATAAAAAGGTTTAAAATATATCGGTTAATTTTTTTAATCCATTTTTATTTACCAAAATGTTCTTTCCAAACAAAGCAGTCTTCAAACATTAAGCCCTCGGGTTCCTTTTTAAATAATCCAAAAACAGCAGAACCACTTCCCGACATGGCGGCATAAACAGCTGCATTGTTGTATAAGGTCTCTTTAATCAATGCTAATTGGGGGTACAACTTAAACACATTCGTTTCAAATTGATTATTGATAGTACCTGACCAAGATTGAACTTCATTGCGAATCAATTGGCGCAAACTTTTTTCAGGAACATGGGGAATAATACCTCCATAGGCTTCAGCAGTTCCAACACCAAAATTGGGTTTAACCAACACCATGTGCATATTATTTATATTTACCGAAACAGGCTCAAGCAACTCGCCCCGCCCCGATGCAAACGCAGGTTGATTAGCAATGAAAAAAGGACAATCGCTTCCCAAGCTAAGCGCATAATCCAACAATTGCACTTTGGTTAAATTGAGGTTGAACAAGGTATTGAGCATTTTTAATGTAAAAGCAGCATCAGACGAACCACCACCAAGCCCAGCACCAAAAGGGATTTGTTTGTGAAGATGAATATGGACAGGACCAATATCATAAGTATATTCAAACAAACGATAAGCTTTTACCACCAGGTTGTGCTCACTGTTGCCTTCAATGGCCATTCCGCTTTGCGTAAATTCAAACTTTTGGGAATGGTTAATTTCAAGTATATCGCACAGTTGAATTGGATAAAAGACAGTCTCAATATCATGGTATTGATCATCTCTTTTTCGCAATACATCAAGACCTATATTAATTTTTGCATTTGGGAAGCATATCATATTAATCAATGTTTATGTCAACAAATAATATCGAAAAACAGAAGAACAAAGATAATACAACAGGTGAGATGAGGGCAAAAAAATAGCCTCTTGTTAAAGAGGCCAATATGTCATAAGATTGTGCTTAAATCAAAATCCAAATAGAACAGAGCTAATCCTTTTCCTAGGCTTGTTTGCTTTTTGACTCACTAATGTAAGCAAGAGCAACAGCCATTAAAAAAATTCCGATTGCAATTAAAAGGTAAATCATAGTTGTAATTATTTGGTGAACAATACCAAAGCTACAACAAAACATCATTTAAGTCCAACATTTCGGCTTAATTTTTACGAACGGCGGTTTTTTGGTGACGAACGACCTGTTTGATGTTACTAAAAGCAATTAAAGGGAATAAAAACACATAATGCTTTGGTTTTAAAACAGAAAGATAAAAACTATTCAATTCATCTGTAATAGTCTCAATTTACTTAATGCTTAAAAGTCTCAAGTAAAACTGTATTTTTTCTTATCTTTCGGCGGTTTTAAAAGTAAAAAACGAATGAAAATAATAAATGTAGCCATTTTGGGATGCGGAACTGTTGGAGGCGGTGTTGCACGTATCATCACCGAGATAAACAGCGATCTGAATATCAGGGCAAACGCTCAAATTAACTTGAAAAAAATAGTTGAGTTATCACCAAAAAATGCAGTCAAAAGATTCAATCTTCCAATAGAACTGTTTTGTGGTGATGGTAACGACCTCACCCCCGCAGAAGCAAATCAACACATAGCACAAATCATTGCCGATAGTGAAATAGATTTAGTGGTGGAAACAATTGGTGGCAAGAGTGATTTTGTATACAAAATATGCCTCGATATTGTGGGTTCAGGAAAACACTTGGTTACAGCAAATAAAGCACTTTTAGCGGAGAGGGGTTCCGAAATATTCAATATAGCAGAAGAAAAAAAGGTAAAAATCGGCTTCGAAGCTGCAGTATGTGGGGCTATTCCAATTGTTAAAAACATAAAGGAAAACCTTACCGGCGATAAAATACTCTCGATATCGGGAATCATGAACGGCACCAGCAACTATATTTTGAGCCAGATGCAAAATGAACACCTCGAATTCGATAAAGCCCTAAAATTGGCGCAGAAAAACGGTTATGCCGAAGCCGATCCAAGCCTAGACATTAATGGTGGCGATGCTGGACACAAACTCATCCTACTCATTAAACTAGCATACGGTATCGATGTATCAATGAGCGATTTGTCAACGATAGGCATTCAATCCATCAACAAAGAAGACATGGAACTCGCCAACGAAATTGGCGCTAAAATCAAGTTGATTTGTTATGCTAAAAAAGTGAACGGCGACATTTACGCTACTGTTCGCCCAATGATGGTCAAAAACAGCAATTTCCTTTCGAATGTGAACGGAGCAACCAATGCTGTAAGACTCAACAATAAATATTCGGGCATCCATATTTTGGTTGGTAAAGGTGCGGGGTCGAGCGAAACAGCCATGTCAATTGTTAGCGATATTGTTTTTATTTCGCGATATGGCAAAAAAATCAGAAATACTGCCGAGAAACAAGAACGCAATTTTGCCGATGCTCGTCAGTTTGTATTTCCATATATTATTACCTTTCACACTGCCGATATCCCGGGAACAACTGGATTAATTACTACTGCCATTGGCAACCAAAGCATCAATATCAATACCGTGAGCCACAACCGCCACAGTGAAGACAATGCCGTATTTTCGGTGGTTACCATGCCCAGCACGCTCGAGAAAATTGAAAATGCCATTGCCGAAATTAAGCGCGAAAAGCCTGGTTTGCTCCTTAGCGAACCAAAGGTAATGCCGATGCTCTATTAAGCAGTGCCAACTCGTTATTTTACTCCAGTAAAGCTTAATATCGCCTTGGTTTTATCATCCTTATCGGTATTAATATGGAGGTAGCGGAACCATCCGTCATCTCCTCTATCTAAATCGGCACCCGTTTCGGGAATCCTGTTTTTACGACAGTAAGCCACATAAAGTTCAGCTTCATCGTAGTTGCATTTGATGGTCACACTTACACCAAAACCATTGTCCCAATAATCCTGAAAAGTGAAATTATGCCCAAAATCGGGATAAGGCTCCAAAAACACATAAGTTATACAAAGCTCATCCCACGCATCCGATGTGAAAGGAACATACTGGGGATCGTCATCATTGCAACTAAAAGTCACAAAAAGCAAAAAAACTGCCATTAATGTAAAAATATTCTTTTTCATGTGCCCGTTTTTTAGAAGTTTATACGAAAATACAAAATAAAAAGCAACATAATTCACTACTCGAAGCATAAAATAAAATAGGATATAGCACAATTATTATTATTTTTCGTAATCTTGTAATTACAAAAACCCTGCACCATGAAAAAATTAATACCCTTTGCCATTGTACTAATTATTGTGTTCACACAGTGCCGTACCATGAATCTGGCCGAACTCAACCCGCAAGGAAAAATCGCCCCCCTATTACCCGCATTGGAGGTAGAATTCGATATATACAGCCTTGAAAAGAACTTTCCCGACAGGTTTAATTCTCAGACATCCATAACATCAACCAATATGGAAGTTACATCACAAAGCATTAATATTTCCAATATAAAAAATGAAGATGTTACCCCAAACGACTTTATAACCCTGTTTAATAGAGAAGTAAAAAACAACATCACTAACCCTTATGGAGAAAAACGGGGAAAAATTGTTTGTCGGATTGCGGGCAAAGACGAAAACCCAACTTACATTCTGCGACTACTCTCCATTCTATCGTTGGGAACCTTAAATATTTTAGGAATGCCCTTTGACATTAACAAGAATATAATAGATATTGATGTCGAAATAATAAACAACAACGATGAACTAATTGGCAGGTATAATGCCATGGGAAAAGGCAAGGAAATAAGCTCATTATATTATGGTAATCACTACTTAAGGGCTAAACGATATGCTAATATCAAGGCTTATAAAGCAGCCATGACCAACATCAAAAAACAAATTGAAGCCGACTACAAACGGCTAATCGAAGACTTGGAATAGTGTTTACTCTCCCAACCCTTCGATCAGCCATAAGCCAATAGCCATAAGCCTTATTTATAAGCCTCAATAGGAGCACAGGTACAAATCAGGTTTCTATCGCCATAAGCATCATCAACACGGGTCACGTAGGGCCAAAATTTGTTTTCGCGAATCCAATGTAATGGAAAAGCAGCTTTGGTACGTGGATAAATATGTTGCCACTCATCAACCACAATCATTTCTTGGGTGTGCGGAGCATTTATTAACACGTTATCGGCTTTGTCGGCAGTACCTTTTTCAACCTCTTTTATTTCGGCAAAAATAGAATTCATTGTTTCGATAAAACGATCCAATTCTTGTTTCGATTCGCTCTCGGTTGGTTCAACCATTAATGTTCCATGAACAGGAAAGGATAATGTTGGTGCATGGAAACCGTAATCCATTAAACGTTTGGAAATATCAATTTCGGTAATGCCCGATGACTGCTTCAAGTGGCGACATTCGAGTATCATCTCGTGCCCTACCCTTCCGTTTTCACCTGTATATAAAATACCGTAGTTATCTTTCAGGTGATGAGCAATATAGTTGGCATTTAATATGGCAACTTCGGTGGCTTTTCGCAACCCATCGCCTCCAAGCATTTTAATGTAGCCATAAGTAATGGGCAAAACCAAAGCACTACCCCAAGGCGCAGCCGAAACGGCATGCATACCCAAATGACCGTTATTTATTACAGCGTGCGATGGCAGAAATTTGACCAAATGAGCGGCTACACCAATAGGGCCTACTCCAGGTCCGCCGCCACCATGAGGAATGGCAAATGTTTTATGCAAATTGAGATGACAAACGTCGGCACCAATAAAACCCGGGTTAGTAATACCTACCTGAGCATTCATGTTGGCACCATCCATGTAAACCTGTCCCCCAAAATGATGAATAATTTCACACACCTCAACCACCGACGCTTCGAATACGCCGTGGGTCGAAGGATAAGTTATCATTGTTGCGGCCAAATTATCTTTATGTTCTTCGGCTTTTTGTTTAAAAGCAGCCACATCGATATTTCCACGCTCATCGCATGGAGTAACAACCACTTCCATGCCAGCCATTACTGCGCTGGCGGGGTTGGTACCATGTGCCGACGATGGAATAATGCACACTTTGCGATGTCCATCGCCACGGCTTTTGTGATACTCCATAATTACCATCAAACCGGCATACTCGCCAGCGGCACCAGAGTTGGGCATCAAACTCACATCTTCGAAACCAGTTATTATGGCCAAATCGCTTCTAAGTTCCTCCATCATTATTTGGTATCCAATGGCCTGATTTTTCGGCACAAAAGGGTGAATACCACTAAATTCGATCCAACTAAGGGGCAACATTTCGGCGGCCGCATTTAACTTCATGGTACACGAACCAAGCGAAATCATAGAATGAGTAAGGGAAATATCGCGGTTTTCTAAACGTTTGATGTAACGCAACATTTCTGTTTCGGAACGGTAGCGGTTAAAAACTTCGAGTTGCAAATAGGAACTGGTACGGGCAAATTTTGAATCAATAATTTTCTCGGCAGGATATGCGTTACACTTGGCAACCTTACAGTTAGCCGCCTTGGCAAATACACCTAAAATCAAGTTAATATCATCGATATTGGTGGTTTCGTCAATACTGAGGCCGACTTCACCATTTGGAAAATAGCGAAAATTCATTTCTAGCTCAAGCGACAACTTTTCAATTTCATCGACCTTTACTTGCTGAGGCGTGCTAAACCTTATGGTATCGAAAAAACAATCATTCAATTGTTTGTATCCCAATTTTTCAATTTCGGACGACAAATAATCGGCAATGGAATGTACGCGAGCAGCAATAGAATAAACACCTTCGGAACCATGATAGACAGCATAAAATCCTGCCATAGTGGCCAATAGAGCCTGGGCTGTACATATATTCGAAGTGGCTTTTTCGCGCTTAATGTGTTGCTCGCGAGTTTGCAAAGCCATACGCAAGGCACGATTTCCATTGGCATCTTTACTTACCCCAATAATACGCCCCGGCATGCTACGTTTATATTCCTCACGGGTTGCAAAAAAAGCGGCATGAGGGCCACCATAACCCATGGGCACACCAAAACGTTGCGAACTTCCCAAACAAATATCGGCGCCCCACTCGCCTGGAGGTGTCAAAAGTGCCAAACTGAGCAAGTCGGCTGCCACAGCTATTTTGCAATCGTTTTTGTGGGCCGTTTCAACCAATGCGGCATAATCTACAACGCTGCCGTTTGAGTTGGGATATTGAATCAGCGCGGCAAATACTTTATTGTTATTAAAATCGAAGTTTTTATAGCACTCTACTTTAAGTTCAATACCTAAAGGTTCGGCACGGGTAATGAGCACATCGATGGTTTGCGGCCACATTTTCTCATCAACCAAAATTAAATTAGCTTCATTTTTCTTCTGGTCACGACTGCGGATATTGAACATCATGATCATGGCTTCGGCAGCGGCGGTAGCTTCGTCGAGCAGCGAGGCATTCGCTAACGGAAGACCGGTAAAATCGCACACCATGGTTTGATAATTAAGCAATGCTTCGAGTCGTCCCTGTGAGATTTCGGCCTGATAAGGAGTATAAGAAGTGTACCAAACCGGATTTTCAAAAATATTGCGCAAAATTACCGCAGGAGTAATAGTATCGTAATATCCCATGCCGATGTAAGTATTAAACACCTTGTTTTTCTGGGCAAGTTCATGAATTTTGCGGGAATACTGTCGTTCAGTTAGCCCCGCTCCTATTTTCAATGGCTCTTTAAGCCTAATATTTTCGGGTACGGTTTGTTCAATAAGTTCGTCCATTGTTTCAACACCAATGGTTTTCAACATTTCGTCGATCTCGTGTGGACGTGGGCCAATGTGGCGACACTCAAATTTATCGTTTTTTATCACCTTGTGAATTTTTTTGACATTAAATAATGGTGCAAATATAATTGAAATGTATTTGAAAAAAATGACTTTGATGTTGTTCTAACAATCTTTCAAAAATCAGTTATCGCCATTTCACCTTCTTTTAATTATACCAATGCATGAATGAATATGGAGAGTAAATCAAAATTTAATTGTACTTCACAACATTCAATCTATAACAGAAAAAACAGTTTCAATTTACTTTAAAAATGGGTTATTGGCTCTTTCGAAACCAATGGTGGTTGAAGGCCCATGCCCAGGATAAACTTTTACATCATCGGGGAGGGTGAGCAATTTTTCTTTAATCCCGCTTATTAAGGTATCGTAATCGCCTTGTGGCAAGTCGGTGCGGCCAATGCTCCCCCGGAACAATACATCGCCCGAAATGAGTTTTTTGCCCAATTCGGAATAAAAGCAAATGCTGCCGGGCGAATGTCCGGGAACATGAATGGCTTTTAGTATGATGTTGCCCACTTTTATTTCGTCTCCATCGTGCAATTCCACGTCGATGGGCATTACCGCTGGAATATTCACACCAAACATGGCAGCTTGTGCCTGTGCTCCTTCTACCAGAAAAGCATCGCCCGAGTGGGCTTCCCATTTCAGATTCCATTCGGTACGACAGCGTTCAACGCCCAAAATATGGTCGAAATGACAATGGGTATTAAGCAGTTTGACCGGCTTCAGATTGTAAGCCGAAATAAAACCTTTCAAGTGTTCAAACTCGTTGTTGTTAAAGCAACCAGGATCAACAATGGCAAACTCGCCAGTGCTTTCGTCGTATATTACAAATGTATTTTCTTGTATGGGGTTAAAAACAAAAACTTCAATATTCATTTTCAATAGATTGTTAGATTATTAGATATTAGTATTGAGACAAAATGTAGAACGTTAATATTCAATTATTTAACGAGATATCCGAATAACCCGTAAGGTGTTGAACATCAATTATTTATAAAAAAAACAAACTTTGGCATTTTATAATATTTTTATTTGAAAAATAATACAAAGAATAAGCTATGGTAATTATTCTGTTCCTTTTAACAGCGGAACGAAACTAAAGTTCCCAAAATGTTGCTCATCAAACTCGTTCTCAGATAAACGTTCAAGCACAATCATCATTTGATGAACGCCACGATCAACCGGGATCACCATGCGTGCACCAATTTTGAGCTGTTGTTTCAAATCGTCGGGAATAAAAGGGGCACCTGCAGTAACAATAATACCGTCGAAAGGGCCATAGGTGGGCAATCCCTTGTAACCATCGCCATAAAAAAACCGAGGATGATAGCCCAACGAAGGCAACAACTGCTGTACCTTTACGTACAACTCTTTTTGCCTTTCGATGGTAAAAACCTGAGCACCCAACTCGAGCAGTACGGCTGCCTGATACCCCGAGCCAGTACCCACTTCCAAAATTTTATCGTTGGATTTAACGTTTAACAGCTGACTTTGAAAAGCTACCGTATAGGGCTGCGAAATGGTTTGTCCAGCTCCTATGGGAAAGGCTTGGTCTTTATAGGCAAATTTCACAAATCCGCTCTCCATAAAAAGATGGCGCGGTATTTTACCAATAGCAGCTATCACAGATTGGTTGGTAATTCCCTTTTCGACAATGGTATCGACCAGCCGCCTTCGCATTCCTTGGTGCTGTAATGTATCGTTGATCATTTTTGCAGAATGTAAAAATCAATTGAGGCGTGAAAATAGCGAAAGTTTACCAAAGAAAACAGCCATACAAGTATAAAAAGGAAGAAAAGGAAAAAGAGAAAAACAGTAGCAGGAAAAGGAAATTGCACGAAGCAAATCAATTGTGGTCAACTAAAAAAACGGCAGCTGCAAACTGCAACCACCGTTTTAATATCTTAGTTTAAAAACCAAATTACTTCAGCTTTCATATTATATTCAAAAATTACACTTTTACAACAGGAACTTCCCAAATACGTCCTTTGAGCATAGCTGTTTCGGTTTCAAATCCGGGTTTTTCCAACAAAGCAAACATGTTTTTCTTATAAGCCTCAACACCGGGTTGATCGAATGGGTTCACATTAATAAGATAACCACTTATACCACAGGCCTTTTCAAAGAAGAAAATCAATTGACCCAAATTATACGCATCCAAACGTTCTATTTCGATACGGATGTTGGGCACATCGCCATCAACGTGAGCAATTTGAGTACCCAATTCGGCCATTTTATTTACGTAATCGACATTTTTTCCGGCCAAAAAATTGAGTTTATCGAGGTTGGCTTTGTCCTCGGGAATAATCACTTCGCGATCGGCTTTAGCAACCGAAATAACGGTTTCGAAAAGAATGCGTTCCCCTTCCTGAATGTATTGACCCATAGAATGCAAATCGGATGAAAAATCGACAGCGGCTGGGAAAATACCTTTGCGGTCCTTGCCTTCGCTTTCGCCATAAAGTTGTTTCCACCATTCGGACATAAAGTGCAACTTGGGCTGGTAGTTAACCATGATTTCGATTTTGTTGCCTTCACCATAAAGGATGTGACGAGCAGCAGCATATTGACAAGCTATATTTTTATCGAAAGGAACATTTGCTGCAGTGGCTTTGGACATATCTACGGCGCCTTTAACCAAGGCACGGATATCGAAACCGGCCACGGCAATGGGGATTAAACCAACGGGGGTAAGTACCGAATAACGTCCACCCACATCGTCGGGTATAGCGTAAGTTTTGTAGCCTTCTTCGTTGGCCAGTATTTTCAAGGCTCCTTTCGAAGCGTCGGTAACGGCACAAATACGGCTCACAGCTTCGGTTTTACCATAACGAACTTCGAGATCTTGTTTCAAAATACGGAAAGCAAGTGCCGGCTCAGTGGTTGTTCCCGATTTTGAAATTACGCATATTGCCCACTCTTTTATTTTGAGCAGGTCACGCAATTCGGCCAAATAGTCTTCACTAATATTTTGTCCGGCAAACAATACTGCCGGTTTATTGCCTTTTAGGTGAGCAAAATTATCGCTCAGTGCATCGATTACGGCTTTGGAACCAAGGTACGAGCCACCAATACCAATCACCACATAAACATCGATATTTTTATCGCGTATGGCTTTGGCCGTTGCTTCAACATCGGTCAAAAAGGCATCTTCAATTTCGTTGGGAAGGTTTACCCAACCCACGTAATCGCTTCCACGACCTGTTTTTTTGTGAAGGGAAATATTGGCTTCCTCGCTTGCCTGCTTGTATGTTTCAAATACATCGGGCGAAATAAAACCCCTGGATTTAGCAAAAGCTTTGCTAAGGTCTAATTTAATCTGTTCCATTTTATTTTATCTTATCTTAGGTTTTCTAATAATAATCTGATTTCAATGGCCGGTGAAATATTCTCGTATAAAATATTGTAAACAGCATCGCAAATGGGCATGTTCACATTGTATTCTTCATTAATTTCCTTGATACATTTTACGGCATAATACCCCTCGGCCACCATGTGCATTTCGAGCTGAGCCGAGCGTACAGTATAGCCTTTACCTATCATAGTACCAAACATGCGGTTACGGCTAAATTGCGAATAAGCAGTTACCAACAAGTCGCCTAAGTACGATGACCCTTTAATATCGCGGGTAATGGGATGTACTTGATCGACAAAGAGTTTGATTTCCTGAATGGCGTTGGAAATTAGCACCGCCTGAAAATTATCGCCATAATGCAAACCATGACAAATACCGGCCGCTATGGCATAAATATTTTTTAGCACCGAAGCATATTCAGTTCCGTAAATATCGTCGGAAATATGCGCTTTAATAAACGACGATTCGCACAACATGGCAAAAGCACGCGCCTTTTTCACATCGGGGCAAGCAATGGTTAGGTACGATAGGCGCTCGAGGGCCACCTCCTCGGCATGGCAGGGTCCAGCAATAATCCCGACTTGATCGAAAGGCACATTGAACTGCTTGTTGAGGAATTTACCAACAATGAGGTTTTGCTGAGGCACAATGCCTTTAATGGCCGAAACCACAAATTTATTGCTGATATTCACTTTCAAATCTTTCAATCCCTCAAAAATAAAGGCCGAAGGAATTACAAAGATTAGAATATCGCTTTGCTTGCAAATTTTATTAATATCGGTAAAGAAATCAATGCGTTCGGTATCAAAAAACACATCACCCAAATAACTGGGATTATGACTGTATTTTTTGAAATAATCGACATTGTCGGGGTTACGAAAATACCAGTTAATTGACGACACGTTGGTCAACAGTATTTTAGCTAAAGCCGTGGCCCAACTTCCGCTTCCAATAATTGCAATTTTCGAATTTGTAAACATTATGACATTAATGTTAATATGTGTGGCAAAAGTACAAAAATCATATCTAATTGGCTTAATTATTCTAATAGATCGTTAGATTATTAGATGTTAGTATTGAGAAAAATATAGAACGCTAATATTCAATTATTTAACAATACATTCGAGTGGCTTGTAAGGTATTTTACATCATATATATATTAAGAAATAACAAACTATTGCATTTTAAACAATAAAAGAAATGTAATCTCAAATTATGTAAAAACTGATTTTTTGCTTAGCAGCAACTTTTCTTTAAACTTAAATGATTATTTTTGTGTGAAAATTTGCCTAAGCACCAATACATAATGCGCATTGATTCGATTAAAAAAAATAGTTCCGTATTTTAAAGAAAAGCCGTTGTTGGTTTTTCTAATACTTTTAACCATCATTGTTTTTGGCCAGTCGTTGTTCTTCGATTTCCTTAATTTCGACGATAAGTTATTTATATTAAATAATGCCGTAATAGCAAACCTCGATTTGCCGTGGACAGCTTGCTTAAAGTATAAATTCCAGTTCCCCGATTACTTTCCGCTTTCATTTTTAACATGGCGCGGACTTAACTTCTTGTTTGGGTTCAACCCCTTTGTTTTTCACTTGGTAAATGTTTTGGTGCATGCTTTAAATGTTGCTTTGGTCTATATCGTTTCAAAAGAAGTTATGGTGCTTTTTTTCAAAAAACCTTCACAGGTAAAATATTATTCACTTTTTTTAGCCCTGGCGTTTTCAATTCACCCACTTCATGTTGAATCGGTAGCGTGGGTAATTGATTTAAAAGATCTTTTAAGCACCTGTTTTTATTTATTTGCCATGGTATTCTATATCCATTGGCTTAAAAACAAAAAGTTGCTTTTTTATTTTCTTGCATTGGGCACTGCCCTAATTAGTATGCTTTATAAATCAACAGGAATAACATTTTTTGCAATGCTTTTTTTAATCGATTATCTTTTTCAACAAAGAATTTCGTGGAAATGGGTGATGCAAAAAATCCCATTTGGTTTAATTGTAATTCTGGGCTTGTATATTTTTGGTTTCCTCACCAATACCAACAATATAATCACTGGATTCAATTCCTCAAACCCACAAAGCCTGATGCCTTATTTCCCAAATAGTCTGAGCGGTTCGGCTCAGTGGGTCAAAATTATTGTCATCATGTCGTTTAGGGTTTTCTTTTGGATAAAACAAACATTGTTTCCTTGGTCGCAAACTGTGTTTTACTCACGTAACCAACTATTGGATCAGTACGAGTGCATATTGCTTTATATTCCTGCATTTATATTTGCAATGGTAATGTTAGCTTACATTTTCAGAAAACGATTACCAGCGGTGTGGTTTGGATTGCTATTTTTCATCATTACCCTTTCGCCATCGTTAGTGCAATCAGACATTGGTGTTTCAATATTTACACCCGACAGGTACATGTACTTGCCAGTTTTAGGTCTGTTTATTATTCTCATTGGCTTGTTACATTTTCTACCTTCAAAAATCCGTTTGGCAATAATTATTGTTCTGGTAGTTTTTTGGGGTGTAAAAACTACCACCTATTTACCCGCTTGGAAAAACTCCGAAAGTTTATACAATAATGCTTTAAGCGTTGACCCCAATTGTCCCGAAGCCATTTTAAACCGCTCGGCAATGTTTTACAAAAAGGGAGAAGTAGAAAAGGGAATATCGGAGCTCGACCGATTTATAGGGCTATATCCAACTGAATTTTTAGGTTATATGAACCGTGGAAAAATGCTACATCAAGCCAAAGCCCACGAACTTGCGTTGACCGATTTTAGCAAAGCACTTGAATTGAAACCCCGAAATTTTGATGCTTTGCTAAACAGGGGACTAACGTATTTTTCGATGGACAGCTTAGAAAATGCAAGGCGCGATTTTTCGAATGCCTACGATAAGGATTCAACGCATTTCACTTTAAACAAGAGCATTGCCTTGTTGTATCAGCAAACTAATAATTACGAAATTGCGTTAGGGTTTGCTAATAAGTGTCTTTTGGAACAAGCTTTAGACATTAAGGTTTTAAGCTTAAAAGGAATTGCACTATTTTACCTAAACCGATACGATGAAGCCTTAGCTGAATTTAATAAAATACTTGAAATTGACCCAACCCTTGGCAATATATGGTATCACCGCTCAATGGCCTTTTTTATGCTCAACAAATTTGAGAATGCACAGCACAACCTCGGAAAAGCACAAGAGCTAAACGCTGTTACAGAACAAAAATATTTAACCATGCTGGCCGACTCATTAAAAAAGTGATAAGCAAATAAAAAAATTATTACTTGCGTTTCTACAATAACTAAATAATGTATATTTGCCATGGTAAAATACATCATTATAAGAACAAACCTTTACTTTCAGTTAATGATTGACAAAATATTACAT
>DATERL010000002.1:0-20699 GCA_035271585.1 Prolixibacteraceae bacterium | reverse complement strand
GTTTTTAGACTGATATTCTCGAAAAGTTTTGTAGAATAATCAACCCTCCCGGTCATCCCAATGCGGCTTTTTCGTGTTTTTCCTTCGTCGAGTCCGTATATTTTTTCATCAACATTGGGATTTAATACGTAGGTTGTTTTGATTGATATTGGCGACAGAAAAGTCGATAAATTGGGCTTCGGTTTATAGTCGAACCCTGCCGAAAAAGTTAAATAGGCCGGTGAGAATAACGACGAATTGGCGATTTCCTCGTTATTGTTTTTGTAGCCTTCAAAAAACTGGGTTTTGAAGTTGGCTTCGGCCGAGTAATACCATTCTTTAAATGCCGAGTAACCAAAACGAGAGTTGATTTCAAAGTTGTCGGAGTTTTTATGAAAGTCCCTAATTGCATTTGGGTTGTCGTCAGCATAATATATAAAGCCTAGTTTAGCATCTACGCCGTTGTCCCATTTTAATTTGCCCTTCGAGTATTTTGCACTATAATTAAATGTCGATAATGTACTTGCCGAAGATTTTCCGCCTTTTGACCAAAATGGGTTAATAAAGGTTTCTGAAAATCCTGAGTAGGCATTTCCTTCAAGCTTCCATGGGCTAAGTTTTGGTTTGCGTGTGTGCACCTTTTGTAGTTTATGTTCGATTGCGTTTGTGGGGTGTATCCGATTTACTTCAACCGATGAACGTTGGGTTAATCGTGAGAGGTTCACCGATTCGTCGACCAATAAGCGCATACTGTTTCGATTAAGGTTTTCAACCCTGATTCCAATCGAGTCGTTTTGTCTGTTTTTAAGCCATAGCCATTGAAACCATACACCGTCGTTTTGTAGCAATATGGAAGAGGTTTCGTCGTACAAATTGTAAATGGTTAAGTTGTTTGGCATTCGGTTTACATAGTTAACCAAGTAATCGAGTTGGTGCCTAAACGAACGGTTTACAATGATACTTATAGAGTCGTTATAAGTTTTTAATAGCTTGTAGTTGATTCTCGAAACGGAATTGTTGTATTCTTTTTTTTGCGATTCAATGTATTCATTTCGATAATTTACACGGTAATTATACAATATCGAATCTTTGTAATTGTTGATCAAACTGTCGTTATAGGCCTGCCTAGCTTTATCGAGGAAAGCTGTTAAAATATGATCGACTTGCTGTTTGTTTTTTGTGTTACGAGGGTGGTTTTCCGCATCGGTTATTAGTGCTGTCAGTGAGTCAGGTAGGCTTATTATAGAGTCAGAAATCAGTCGGTTTATTTCATCGTAAGTAATCAACGGAAGTTTGCTGTACATGCCCACAAACTCTTTTTCGGGCACCATAATCGACTCTAGCGGCATTTCGTATTCTATCCTTTTCTGGATGTTAATCATCGAGTTGTTGATTTCGTGTGCATTGATGTAACCGTCGATTTGTTCGGCTTCGGAAATACGTTCTATTTCACGTTTAAAGAATTCAGTATTACTCTCTAATTCATTTTTTAAACTAACAATCACCGAATCAATGGGCATTTTTTCCATGTAGTTTACAATTTCGAGTAATTGATTGTACTTTTCACTATCAACCGGTTTCCATTCTTTTGAATACAGTATAGCTTTCACCTGTTCCAATTTAATTAGGGTCGAGTCCTCGTCGCTACTTATTAACCCAAGGTTTGTTCCAAAAGTCGATACGCTTACTAATGTAAGGAGTACGAAAATGATATTTTTCATAATAAAAAACTCACTAAAATTAATCTAACTAAAATTAATTTGATTTATTCCAGCCTGAAAAGGGGTTTTGGCTTAGATTGAAATTGTAATAACGAACATCGGTGCTTACCTCGTCAGTAGCCCAATCGGGTTTTATAAACTGTTCGTTTTCAGTATTAAGTTCTATTTCGGCAACAACTAAACCTTGGTTTTCTCCTTCAAAAACATCGGTTTCCCAAACTTTACCGTTTATGGTTTCAATATATCGTGTTTTTGAAACCACTGCGCCTACTCTCATTAATAATAACGACCTGGCATCGTCCAAGGGTATTTCGTATTCGAATTCATCGCGGGTAATTCCTTGTAAGTTGCCTTTAATGGTTAAAAAAGCTTTGTTGTTGGCAATACGAACCCTGATTACTTTATCGTTTTCGATAAGCAGGTAAGCTTGCTGCATTTTGAATTGATTTCCTGTTTTGTTCCATTTATTGTTATCAACTAGGAACTTACGTTCAATCTCTTTTGCCATTTAAAAGTCTGTTTTAAAGTTGAATGTAAAAATACTGTTCGGTGGCAATCATTGCAAATAAGATGCCGACTATTTATAAAAATTAGTCGAAAAGTATTTATTCATTAACGTTCGAGTATGGTTTTATATTATCTCAATACTTATTGTTCGATGTTTATAGTTGATTATAATATTACTCGTGTTTCATATTTTGTTAAAAATTTGAACACTAATGTTTAAAAAATAAAAACAACATGGATGATTGGTTAATTGTTAGTGTATTAATAAGATGTCTGGCCACTAGTCCGAAACTATTACCTGAAAGCAGTACCCCGATTAGCATTTTTTGGGCATGTTTGTAAAATTATTACAAGTTATTGCAATAATAAATGAAGATATTGACGAGCAGGAGCTGCTTGAAAAAATCTTTCAAAACAAAACAAATAGCAATAAACACGCTAAAACTACTTGGATAATAAGGAGGAATGTATGGCTGCCAGATCCAAGTTTAATTTCTCCAAATCGGTCAAAAAAATGTTTTTTGAGGTTGAATCTTTTAGTTGGGTTTTATGCCTACTGAACAACTCTTTGTAATACTCTACTCCCTTTTGTAGGTTGTCAATAAATTTTTCGAAATGCTTTTGTTGCTTCCCTTCAATGGGTTTGGTGGCCTCTTCAATTTTTCCACCTAAATAGTCGATATACATTTTCAGTTCTTTCACAAAAAAATTAGGTCGGTCGGTACGTTCCATTATATTGGTGCGCCCGTAAATATGGTCAACCATGTTTTTGAGTGAATAAGTATGTGAGAAGTAGGCTAGGTTTGGCCCGGGACAAATGCTTGCGCCCGTTCCTTCCATTTTAGTATCTAACTCGTGCGCCATTAGTGTCGATGCTGTTAAGCCATTACACAAACAAGCTTTATCGGTAATTTTGAAAAGTGCTTTTTCAAAGTCCTGTTCTGAAAGGTTCTGCTCTTTTAACTCTGCTATTTTTGCTTTTTGATATTCTTTTGAGGCAGTACAAGTTCCTTCTTCTTTGAAAATAGGAAAAAGTGCAAGATATTTTTTAGTACATGGAAATCCATAATTTCCTAATTTATTTTGCGCTTCTTTCTTTAAATCCATCCCAGTACCACGCACATTATTGAAAATAACACCCAGTGGCGATACTTCGCTCATGTAAAGATCTTCTTCTTTGGCTTTGCATAAAATATCAAGCGTTTGATCATCAACCGTTACTGCTTCGGGAACCAGTAAAAACGGAGTTCCCCACCCAATTGAATCCAGTTGATAATAATTGAGTAAAAAGTTATGTTCTGCATTTGAACCCACTCCACCCTGAGCTGTAAATTTAACTAAAAAAGGTTTCTCGGGTACAGGTTTTTCTTTTTCATCTAATGCTTTCACATAAATATCGTGTACTGTTTTGATCAATTCTTGTTTGTTCGTTTTAAACTCTTCAAGCACAGGCCCCATCAAAAAACCGTCGGTTGCAAAGGCGTGTCCTCCACAGTTGAGTCCCGATTCTATGCGGTATTCCGAAACCCAAATTCCCTTTTTAGCTAAAAAACGACCCTGAATTAATGCCGAACGATAATCGCTAACTTTCAGGATTACTTTCTTTTTTAGTTCGAGTTGGGCATTTGGATAAAAATCGTCGAACTCTTCTAAATAGCTGTACAAGCGAGGGTTCATTCCTGCCGATAATACAAGGGATGAACTTAAATTACTCATGGCAAAACCCCGAAGAGCCGATTGGGCATCGCTTTGTGTTGATGGTAATTTTTCACTGCCTACATAGCGATCCCGATCGAGTTTCGACATAATGTTGACATCGATTTCGCCAGCGATCAAATTGTCTTTGAGCCAACCCGAAAGGTTCAGCTTTTTTTCGCCGGTGTGTAACATCTGATTAAATTTCTCTTTCAATACCGACATATTGGGCAACATCTGAAAATACTTTTCCAGTTCTTCATCGGTAGGTGAAAGCGTTTTTTTTAGGTTATCTAACTTGTTGTTAACAACTTCTAATACCGTATTTAAATAGGCTGTTATTCTTTTGGCTCTATGATCTTCATCTTTCGAAGAAATTGACTGAAAGGGAAGACTAAATTTTTTGCAATAAAATTCCCGCATTTTCTCCATGATGATATCATCAACCAAAGAAATAACGGAAGAAATCCCATAATGGGCAACTTTTATTGGTGTATCTAAGGTATATCCCAAACCCATTACAGGGATATGAAAAGTATGTTGGTTGTTTTGGAAACTCATAGTGCTATTTTAAAATTAATTAAGGACGTAAAAGTAGTTTTTATTGAATATTCAAGGCCTTCAAAAAATAGTTTGTACTAGTGATTTTATTGTCTATTGATAATTTGCTGAATAATAGCTGTATAACAAAAAACAAATTCAAATACCATTTAAACATTATGGGCGAAATTTTGAAAAACCTGTATGTTGATTAGTCATTCATCATGCTTGTTTTATTTGTTGTTTATCTAATCAATAGTTCGTTATATTTTTATAAGTAATTAACGTATAACACCTTACGGATCACTCAGGTGTCTCGTTAAACAATTGAAAACATAAATCACAGCTTATTAGAAATGGACGCAGGTGTTGTTTGTAGCAGATTGCTGCTATTGAAAAATATAATTGGATGTGCGGAATTTGAGTACTTTAAAATTGCATAGGTGGTAAGGGTTTGATTCTTCATCAATCTGAATTATCTTTGAAACGAATGAATGTACATGACAATATACCGGTTTACAGCCTGCAAAGCTTTAGCGCTCCCGGGCGCATGAGCCAGCAATACCAGGTTGAAATATTTGATGCCAACCGGCATTTTCAGGTTCAATATCCGCACCGTCACGACTTTTTTGAGGTGCTTTACCTGCAAAAAGGTTCGGGCTTTCATGTAATCGATTCGAACCGCTATCCAATTGTGCCGCCTTGCGTGTTTTTTATGTCGCCGGGACAGGCACATAAACTGGAACTTTCGCACGATATCGAAGGTGTTATTTTCATTTTTACGCCCGAGTTTTATTTGCTTAACTACAATAACCACAATCGCTTAATTGAGTTTCCGTTTTTTTATACCGTGAAGCAGGACAACCCGCCCATGTTGCTTAAAAATAGTAACGATGTGCTTTTTTTGGAACAATTGTTTCGCAAGGGAATAGCCGAGGCTGGTAAAAAAGATGCTGCATCAATCGGTTTATTGCGCTCTTTGCTCGATCTTATTCTTACTTTTTGTGCCGATCTTTATCCCAAAGACGAAAAAGTAATGGCCGTAGGTAGAGGCCACTTAATGATTAAACGTTTTTATCAGTTGGTTGAGCTAAACATCCAAAAAAACCTCACCGTAAATCAATATGCCGATATGTTGGCGATTACTCCAAATCATTTAACACAAACCATTAAGCAACTAACGGGAAAAACATCAAGCGATATCATTAAATCGAAACAGATATTAGAGATTAAACGTTTTTTGGTACACAGTTCTTTGGGTGTGTCCGAAATTGCATCTCTGATGAGTTTTGCCGATCAAAGTTATTTTACCAAGTTTTTTAAACGCGAAACAGGAGTAACTCCTTTGGTGTACCGTGCCGAAAGGATATAAAAACAAATGTTATTATGGGTTTTCTGAATGGTATATTGTTGTCGTTTGAAATACTTATCCACGATATAATCACATTTCTATGTTTTGTTTAATCGGTTGAATTTCAAAACAAAAATTACTGAAATGAAATCTGTTATTTTTTACAATCAAGGAAAATTACCTAAAATTAATGATTTATTACACGACATTGTATAAATTTATTCGTTGCTTTGTATCTCCAAAAATATTTTGACGAATCACTTAAAAATTATAAAAAAATGGGAAACTATTTTAATTCAATTCCTTTACGTATCCAATTGGAACAATTAGGAAAATGCGACTTCATGGAACAGTCGGAGTTCACCAATGGTGTTGACTACCTCAAAGGTAAAAAAATTGTTGTTTTGGGCTGTGGCGCTCAAGGCCTAGCTCAAGGTTTGAACCTTCGCGACAGTGGTCTCGATGTTTCTTATGCTTTACGTGCTATTGAGATTACTGAAAAACAAATCTCGTATCAAAATGCAATCGACAATAAATTTAAAGTGGGTACATTCGAAGAGTTGGTTCCTAAAGCCGATTTGGTACTGAACCTTACTCCCGACAAATACCATACTCCAGTTGTAAATACAGCTATGCCTTTGATGAAAAAAGGGGCTTGCCTTTCGTATTCACACGGTTTTAATATTGTAGAAGAGGGAATTCAAATTCGCCCCGATCTTACTGTTATTATGGTAGCTCCAAAATCACCTGCATCCGAAGTTCGTGCCGAATACTTACGTGGATTTGGTGTGCCTACTTTAATTGCTGTTCACCGCGAGAACGACCCCAATGGCGATGGTTTGGAAATTGCCAAAGCTTATTGTGCTGGAACAGGTGGGCATAAAGCTGGTGTTTTGCATTCATCGTTTGTGGCCGAGGTAAAATCGGATCTTATGGGTGAGCAAACCATACTTTGTGGAGTATTGCAAACTGCTTCTATCCTTTTATTCAATAAAATGGTTGAAAAGGGAATTGATAAAGGCTATGCATCAAAATTCATTCAATACGGATGGGAAGTAACTACCGAAGCATTGAAATTAGGCGGTATTACCCACATGATGGATCGCTTGAGTAACCCTGCAAAAATTGAAGCTTTCAAACTTTCGGAAGAACTGAAAGAAATTATGCGCCCATTGTACGAACATCACATGGATGATATTATGGATGGAACTTTCTCGTCGACCATGATGGAAGATTGGAAAGCTGGCGATAAAAACTTGCTTACTTGGCGTGCTGCTACTGGCGAAACCGATTTCGAGAAAACACCAGCCGGCAACATGAAAATCAATGAACAAGAATATTTCGACAATGGTACTTTAATGGTTGCTTTTGTTAAAGCAGGTGTTGAGTTAGCTTTCGAAGTAATGACCGAAACTGGCATTAAAGGCGAGAGCGCTTACTACGAATCGTTGCACGAAACTCCATTGATTGCCAACACGATCGCTCGTAAAAAATTATTCGAGATGAACCGTGTAATTTCCGATACCGCTGAGTACGGATGTTACTTGTTCGACCATGCAGCCCGTCCATTATTGGCCGATTTCATGAGCCGTATCGACACCAACGTGATTGGCAAAAATTTCAATCAAGGAAAAGATGCACACGTTGACAATAAAGAGTTGATTTTGGTAAATGATCTCATTCGTTTCCACGAAGTAGAAATGATTGGTGCCGAGTTGCGCGAAGCAATGGAGTCAATGGAGTCAATTATTACTGAATAAAAAGTATCATATTATATTACAAACCCCGGGAATATTTTGTTCTTCGGGGTTTTTTATTGAAAAACTAAATTCCGATAACTCCTTTGCAAACCAAGTTCAAATAGATTATTTTTACACCTAATTATAGCGCGGCATCTTACACGAATAAAACCGCGCCGTTATTTTTAAAACATGCGTACAACTACAGATTTCTTAATCATTGGCTCGGGTCTTGCCGGGCTGTCGATGGCTATAAAAGCTTCGAAATACGGTAATGTTACCATCGTTACCAAAGCAACATTAAACGATAGTAATACCATTTATGCCCAAGGCGGAATTGCTGCGGTGTTTAATTCGGGCGATAATTTCGACAAACATGTTGATGACACTTTAATTGCAGGTGCAGGGCTGTGCGATGAAGAGGTGGTACGCAAGGTTGTTTCTGATGCGCCTTCGTTAATAAATGAATTGATAGGGTGGGGTGCTAACTTCGATAAGGACGAAGCTGGAGGTTACGACTTGGCTAAAGAAGGGGGGCACTCCGAAAATCGGATACTTCACCATAAAGACAATACAGGATTTGAAATACAACGTGCTCTAATCGAGAAAATTAATTCTACCCCGCATATAACAGTTTTGGAACATCATTTTGCTATCGATTTGATTACTCAGCACCATACCGGACAATTAGTTAAGCGGCATCATACCGATACCGAATGCTATGGCGCTTATGTGCTCAACGTGAAAACAGGTAAGGTGAGTACTTTTTTGTCGAAATTCACCTTTTTGGCCACCGGTGGTGCCGGAAATCTGTACAGTAACACTACAAATCCGGTTACGGCTACGGGCGATGGTATTGCAATGACCTATCGTGCCAAAGGTATTGTTGATAATATGGAGTTTGTTCAGTTTCATCCCACTGCCTTGTACAATCCAGGCGAAAAACCGGCTTACCTTATTTCCGAGGCCATGAGGGGTTTTGGAGCTATACTGAAAACCATCGATGGGAAAGAGTTCATGCACAAATACGATAGTCGTGGCTGTTTGGCGCCTCGCGATATTGTTGCCCGTGCCATCGATAACGAAGTGAAAACTCGGGGCGACGACTATGTTTTGCTCGACTGTACTCACCTCGATAAGAAAAAGCTGGTTGATCATTTTCCAAACATTCATCAAAAATGCCTTTCATTAAATATCGATATTACTAAAGATCCGATACCGGTTATCCCAGCAGCTCATTATATGTGTGGTGGTGTGAAAGTTGATACCCATGCCCGAACATCAATTAAAAATTTGTATGCTGCAGGCGAAACGGGAAATACCGGTTTGCACGGCGCTAATCGTCTGGCTTCAAATAGTTTGCTCGAAGCTTTGGTTTATGCCGATTGGGCAATTAATGATGTTTTTCCGCTGCTTGATAAGGTGCAAATAAATAACGATATCCCCGATTGGAATGACGAAGGCACATCGCATCCCGAAGAAATGGTGCTTATTACCCAAAGTCTTAAAGAGGTTCAGCAAATTATGAGTGTTTATGTGGGGATTGTGCGCAGCGAAGTACGTTTAAAACGTGCATACAGCCGATTGTGGACAATCTACAACGAAACCGAAGAGCTTTACAAAAAAACAACCCTCTCGTTACCTTTGTGTGAACTTCGGAATTTAATCAATGTTGGCTATTTGGTTATTAAACATGCTTATTCGCGTAAAAATAGCATTGGTCTGCATTTCATGGTTTAGCAAAATACTAAAATCAAAGTAAAATTATTCTTTTGCCTAAAATTGAATGAGTTGTATTTTTAAGCTCTGTTTAATTTAGGTCGCTAAAAAATTGTTTGAAAAGTGATGCTTTATTTCTCCGAATTTAATAAATTTGAGAATTCAGATGGGTGTTTTTTGGCTTGAAACAATAATCTTGATAGTATGACGTATAAAAAACATAACGTTTTTATATTGCTTTTGCTGGTTTTTGTATCGCTCGAATTTTCTTCATGTAAGGTTTATAAGGCATTCAATAATATTGTCGGTTTGCAAAAAGATTATCAGTTTTCTGAAGCAACTGGAGAACCTCGACTTGAATATATCGAAGCAATACCCATTATACATTTGTATGGTACTAATCGTGAAATGGGCGAACAATACGGGACGATTTTGAAATCGCAATTAAATTCAATGGCCACAATTGCGGAAAGCCTTTTTTCAAAGAAAACCCTGAATAAGTTTTATCATCAGGCTGAAATAGTAGAAAATAATTTACCCTCCGAGATGAAGGATTTTATCGAAGGAATGTCGGAATCATCTGGTGTATCGTACATAAAATTACTTGCCTTAAACATTACACCTCGTACTAATTGTAGTGTGTTGGCGGTTTGGGGTGAAGCAACCACCGATGGAAATTTATTAATGGGGCGTAATGCCGATTACAATTTTAAGAAGGTAAATAGAGCCCTAGGTTTACTTGTTGTTAGGCACCCCGAATCAGGATTAGCTACCGTTTCTTCGTCGTTTTTAGGATTAGCCGGAACTTTTACCGGAATGAATGAAAAGGGCGTTTCTTATGGTAATATGCTGGTTTATAATGCCGAGGATAAAGAAGTGAACCTCGACGGTTTACCCATTCAGCTTTTAATGCAAATGGGCGGAGAACGATGCTCATCGGCGTCTGAAATGACCGCTTATTTGTACGAGAAAAAACACATGATTCCTATTAATGTAATGTGTGCTGATAAAAACGAAGCATTTTTGACTGAATTAAGTCCTCAAAAGTATGCTGTTCGTGAAGGGAATAAAGGGGTGCTGGCTGCTACTAATTTTTTTGTTATGTCGGGCATGTTTACGAAGCATGTCACTGACCTTCGTTTTGCCAATTTAATGAAATTATCGAAGAAATATCATGGTCAGTTTGATATTGAAAAACTACAAGAAGCAATGCACGTTGCTCGTAGGCTCAACCAAAATTTACAATGTGTGTTGTTTGAACCCTCAAACATGAAAATGCACGTAAGTATGAACAAAGTGCCTGCTTCGGCGGGGCCTTTTACGGTTTTTGATATCAATCAACTGTTGGAAAATTAGCAAATTACCTATAAATCACTTCAACATTTTTTCGATGTGTTCAAATAATCCCGCTTGAATTTCGGGGTAGGTGAGTTTTTTGGGGAGCTGTTTCTTCATTCTAATTTTCCCAATTTCAAAGTTCGGTAAATTATCGAGTTTATCAATCAAAGCAATGTACACTCGGCCATAGGTTGGCGACGGGTCCGTTGTTACCGAGTAATCGAAAAGTGAGCTGATGGAGTAACACGAGGCGCCGGTTTCTTCATAAAGTTCGCGCTTTGCCGCTTCGTCGGGATGTTCGCCTGGCTCAATATGCCCAGCAGGTATTTCCCATGTTTTTCGGGCTTTGTGTTGTACGAAAATCCACTTGTTATTTTGAAATAGCGATGCAACGATTACGTATTTCAACAGGTGGTTGCGCTTTTCATCTATTTTAAATATTTCGATCGACATAAGTTCTCTAAAGAAAAAAGCCCCGTGGGTACGAGGCTTTATTAACTTTAAACAAAACACTATTATTATAGTAGTTTAACATTTACAGCGTTGAGGCCTTTGCGACCTTGTGCTACTTCAAAGGATACTTGATCCTCTTCTTTTACTTCATCAACTAAACCCGAAGCGTGAACAAAATACTCAGTTCCTGATTCGTTGTCTGTAATGAATCCATAACCTTTAGATTCATTGAAAAATTTTACTGTACCTTCTTTCATTGTAAAAAATTATTAAATAAACGGTGCAAATATAAATGAATAATTTATCACCACAACTTTTTGTTATGATTTTTTTTAATTTATGATAAATATTAATCCTTTACTCTTTTCAAACTAAATAGTTGTAACATCCAATTAGGTAAAGGTTTATTGGTTTTTCTGTTTTTGAGTTTTAGGTATATTCCAAACTTTTTCAATAAAGGTACTTTAAACGTTTCAACAAATTCAATTAGCGTGCCTTCGGGTGCTTGTATATAAGCAAAGTTCCCTGCTGCGTCGCCCATATCGAAAACATTGCCTTTTTGAGCACTGTCAACTGTAAAAGGGAAGCCTTTTTCAGCCACTTCGGTGCGCAATTGGTCCATGCCATTTATGTCGTAGCAAAGATGAATAAAGCCAGGGTCGCCCCAAATACGGCCTTTAAAAACATCCATAGGTTCACGGTCGAACACTTGTACTAATTCGATTTCGGAAGGTCCAAATATTGGGCTGAAAGCTCCATTGCGAAGTTCGGAATGACGCAGTAATACCCGACGGAATTTTTTATCGGCGCCCGGAATACCTTGCAGGTCAGCAAATGTATCTGTTTGGTCGTATGCTATTTGGTCGTAATTTAAAATGTCGCGATATACTTTCAGGCTTTCGTCAATATCGTTTACGCCAATAATTGCTCCAAGTACACCTCCGTTGTTGGCTTTAGTTGATTTGAAAACTTCGGGTGTTTGAATAAATTCCCAAATGTTGTCGAACACGTCTTTCATGAAAAAGTGAGGTGTTCCTGCCGGATCCTTCTGTAACTTCGAAAGCACTTGTAAGCCTTCTTTCTGAAAGTGGTCGTATGCTTTTTTAATGTTGTTGGTTTTCAGTTTTCCAATGTTGATGCCTAAATCGCCCAACTGAATCTGAAACCCTGGTTTAACGGGGCTTTTTCCCGTGTGTTGCCATATTTCGAAACCACCACCGCCTTGCATGTTAAGTGCTAAAATGGCATGACGTTCGCGCGCTTGACCTCCGGTATGTTTTAGCATTAACTCAGCAACAGCTTTTTCGTCAAAAACCAGAATGTCCATTCCGAAGTTCTGACGAAACCATTTAAAAGCTTCTTGCACGTTTTCTACGCCAACACCAAGTTGTTGAATACCATTAATTTGTTTTGTCATATACAATTTTTTTTGCTACATGGGTTTTATGCGTGTAGCCAGATAATAATAGAGTCGGGGTATAAAACGCCTCACGTGTAACATATTCATTTCTTTACCGCCAACCCATATTTCTTTTTTCTCTTTTTTAAGTCCATTTACAATTTTTTGGGCTGCCTTTTTAGCTGTTATTCCATTGGCTTGCCCTGCATCAAGTTTTCCATACTCACTACCATCGGCATTAAGGGCAAATTTCGAAATGTTGGTTTGCACCCTTCCTGGTATAAGCATGCTCACTTTGATGCCGTGTTTCGAGTTTTCGGACAACAAACTTTCGAAAAAACCGTGTAAGGCATGTTTCGACGAGGAATAAGCTGAACGATAAGGGAATCCGAATTTTCCAACTATGCTCGATGTGGCGGCTAATTGGCCTTCGCCATTTTTTATCATCGATGGCAAAACGGCTTTACAAAGTGTAATAACCCCAAAAAAATTGACCTCCATAATTTTCCGATCGTTTTCGATTGGTGTGTCAACCACCAGCGATCGTTGGCTGATGCCGGCAAACTGATATAGTCCGGCAATTTTTTCACCATCGTTGATTACCCTTTGTGCTGTTTCTGAAATCGATGAGTTATTGGCCATATCGAGTTGCTCAATACGACACGAACTGCCAGCTTCGGTAATGATTTTTGCCGTAGCCATAAGTCCTTCATTATCGCGATCCGAAATTATTATACGTGTTCCCAGTTGAGCCAGTTCTATTGAAACAGCCTTGCCCATTCCTGATGCTGCGCCGGTTATCCAAAATGTTTTTCCGCTAAAATTCATAGAAAATGATTTGAAAAATCACACGAAATTATAAAAATATTTTAACTTATACCGATAACTGTTATTTTAACAAGGTTTCATTTTTTCGATACACTACACCGTTAAACCGAGCAACTAACTCATTTTTTTCATCGTAAACCAATACGTCGTAAGCTCCAAGTCGTTTGGGCTCAGTCAATTCGGTGGCAGTGGCGTAAAGTGTGCCGCTCGATGTGCTTTTTAAAAATGTAATATTTACATTTACGGCCAGTGCCAATTGCCCATGGCTGTTTGAAGCTACGCCAAAGGCCAAATCGGCTAAAGTGAAAATAGCTCCGCCCTGAACAATGTTGGCTGCATTTAAGTGTTTTTCTTCAATTTTTAGCTTGGCCTTGCAAAATCCTTTGCCCGTTTCAGTTATTTCAACACCTGTCAATTGAGCATATCTATCGTTTTGAGCAATAAAAGCTCCAATCTGTTTTGTAGTCATCATTTAATTGTATTTGTCGCTAAATGTAACGGTTTTCGTCTTATTATTTGAACATTATGCCAAATCCTTCAAATTTACTAAACCGATAAATCTTTAAATTATAGAATTTTAACGATGTTCGATTGAATATTAATAGTTTGGCTGCAACAAAATGGTGTTAATTTGGTTTCTTTGTTAGGTTTAGTTATATAGACAGTAAAAGAGGGAAAATTTATGAATATTACTACATTGGGTGAATTAATAAGAAATTCATCAGAAAGTTTTGGAGAATATCCTGCTTTGGGATTCGTGGGGGAGGAAGCATTTAAATACAACGAATTTTCATCGAAAATCGATAACATCATTTCATTTCTTGAATTGAATGGAATTGAGCAAGGCGATAAAGTAGCCATTTTGAGCATGAATCAGCCCAATTGGGGAATTACTTTTTTTGCGTTGGCTTCGATGGGTGTAATTACTGTTCCAATTTTACCCGATTTTTCGGTTGTTGAAGTGGAGAACGTGATGAACCATGCCGAAGTTAAGGTAATTTTTGTTTCGGAAGGTCTTTACCGTAAGGTGAAGGTCTTAAAAACTGATGCTTTAAAACTTGTGGTTTCGATTGATGATTTTTCTGTTATTCCACAAGGCTGCCCTGAAAATAAGTTGAATACTTTGGAAACTTCATTGGTTGATTTATCAAAACCCATAAAGCAATATACCGTTTTACCCGACGATGTGGCTTCTATTATTTATACTTCGGGCACTACTGGAAAATCGAAAGGGGTGATGCTGACCCATAAAAACTTGGTGTTTAATGCTAAAAAATCGGGAACAATACACCCAATGTGCACCACCGACCGTATGTTGTCGGTTTTGCCACTTTCGCATACTTACGAAAATACACTTGGTTTAATTTTACCAATTATGTCTGGTACTGCCATTTACTATATGCGCAAACCTCCTGTGCCATCGGTTTTATTACCAGCACTTAGCGAAATTAAACCAACAATTATGTTGACTGTTCCGCTTATTATTGAAAAAGTATATAAAGGCAAGGTTTTGCCCAATATAAATAGTAAAGCCATTACCAAAACTTTATACAAATTTGCGCCAACTCGTAAATTGCTTAATAAAGTAGCTGGGAAAAAGTTATATGAAACTTTTGGTGGCCATTTATTATTTTTTGGAATTGGTGGAGCAAAACTTGATCCCGAAGTAGAACGCTTTTTAGTTGAAGCCAAATTTCCCTACGCTGTAGGTTACGGATTGACCGAAACATCGCCTATGTTGGCCGGTTTTGATTCGTTCAAAGGTAAATACCAGTCAACTGGAACTACTATGGAAGGAGTTACGCTCAAAATAAATGACCTTGATCCGATTACCGGTCTTGGCGAAATATGGGCCAAAGGCGACAATATAATGAAAGGTTATTACAAAGAACCTGAGATTACAGCCGAAGTACTGACCAGCGATGGTTGGTTTAAAACGGGTGACCTCGGAAGCTTCGATGAAAATGGTTTTCTTTTCATTAAAGGCCGTTTAAAGAATATGATAGTTGGCTCAAGTGGTGAAAATATTTATCCCGAAGAAATTGAAGCCGTTATCAATCGTTTTAAATATGTGCTCGAATCGGTGGTTGTGCAACAAAAAGGTCGTTTAGTGGCTTTGGTACATTTTAATCGCGAAGAGCTTGAAAATATTTATAAAGAGTTTAAAGAACAAGCAAATACTTATATCGATCAAAAAGTTGAAGAACTGAGTAAGGAATTACAAGTATTTGTAAACGAGCAAGTCAATAAGTTCTCAAGGGTTCAGCTAGTAATTGTACAGACCGAGCCTTTTGAAAAAACTGCTACAAAAAAGATAAAAAGGTTTTTGTATTATTAAAACCAAAACGATATTAGTAAAAAGAAAAGCAGTTCCATTGGAGCTGCTTTTTTTTGACACTATTCAGAAATTAATCTCTTATTTTTATCGGAACAAAAATTTGCGTTAATCCTTTCAATCAGTGTTGTTCGTGTCCTATTCACGTCATTAATTAATGCCGATTAATTAAAAGTTTTTCGAATGAATGAATAAGCCCTTGGCTCATCTGTATTATCATATGTTAGATCAACTTTTTTTTGCTGTTTTGGTAATAGCTTTCGAACTTTTAGTCCTGTCTTTCGTTTATAGTTTGTAAAAACGACAAAAAAGTCTTTTTATTGAATTGGGAATGGGATAATCCTAAAATCGAGATCTTATGTTTTTAGAAAAAGTAGAACTTAATACCGGGATTTCTCCCAAAACGAAAGAAATATTGGCCGACTACTATACTGCTTTTTTAAGCCGACAATTAAGTTTGATGGGGCGAAGGGAAGTTCACAATGGCAGGGCTCATTTTGGTATTTTTGGCGATGGAAAAGAAATTGCCCAGGTTACTTTGGCCAAAACCTTTCGTAAAGGCGACTGGCGATCGGGCTATTATCGCGATCAAACTTTTATGTTGGCCTTGGGTTTATTAGAACCCGAAGAGTTTTTTGCCATGATTTACGGTGATACCGACGTGAGCTTTAACCCATCGACGGGAGGACGTAATTTTAACAATCATTATTGTACTCGTAATATCACCGCCGATGGTAAAATTGAACACTTGCTCGATAAGTACAATTCCGCTTCCGATCTTTCGCCAACTGGTGGGCAAATGCCCCGTTTATTAGGCTTGGCGCAGGCTTCAAAAATGGCCCGACTTGATCCTAACTTGCTTAAAGCGAATGCGTCGAATGTTAGTGGTAACGAGGTGGCTTTTGGCTCCATTGGCGATGCCAGCACCTCCGAAGGGATGTTTTTTGAAACCATGAATGCCGCCGCAGTAATGCAAGTTCCTTTAGCAGTAGCGGTTTACGACGATGGTTTTGGTATTAGTGTGCCCATTGACTTGCAAACGGCCAAATCAAGCATTTCAAAAGCCATGAAGGGTTTTGAAGCCGATGCGGAGGATAAGGGGATTAAAATACTCAAATGTCGTGGGTGGGACTATCCGGCTTTGGTTCGTACTTTTAATCAGGGTATTGACTTGTGTCGAAAAGAGCATGTACCCGTTTTGTTCCATATCGATGAGCTAACGCAGCCTACCGGCCACTCAACATCGGGCTCGCACGAGCGCTATAAAAGCAAGGAGCGTTTGGCGTGGGAGCAAAAGTGGGACGGCATTGTGCAATTCAAACAATGGATCATCAATAGTGAAATCGCAAGTTTCGAAGATATTGCCGACATTGAAAAAAAGGCTGAACAGCGTGTACGTCAAGCCCGAGATAAGGCATGGAGAAATTTCATTTCATCATTTAACACCGAACGTGACGAGTTAACTGTACTCGTCGAAAATGCAGATCAACTTCTCGCAAACAATGGCGAATTTGAAAACGAACTAAAACTGGCTAACGAAAAGGTTTTTCCAATCCGCAGAGCGTATTTAAGCTTGGCAAAACGTATTTTTTATTGGGTGGGAAACAAAAATGAATATGCTGCTTTTGCATTAAAATTGAAGCGTTGGATTGATCGCTTCGAAGAACGCAGTAGTCGGTTTTACAATAAACAACTTTATCGTGAGTTTGCCGATTCGGCTTTGGCGGTGAAAGCCATCGCACCCGTTTACAGCAAAAACCCGATCGAAGTAAATGGTGCCGAAGTTTTAAACCATAATTTTGATCAGTTATTTGCCCGCCATCCCAAGTTGGTAACCTTTGGTGAAGATACTGGCAAACTGGGCGATGTAAACCAAGGAATGAAAGGAATGCAGGCCAAGTATGGTGAACAGCGGGTTTTCGATACCGGCATTCGCGAAACCACCATTATAGGGCAGGGCATTGGTTTGGCTTTGCGCGGTTTTAGGCCCATTGCCGAAATTCAGTACCTCGATTACCTTATTTATGCCATGTCAACACTAAGCGACGATTTGGCCACACTTCAGTATCGAACCATGGGCAAACAGGCTGCACCCGTAATTGTGCGTACACGTGGTCATCAGTTGCAAGGCATTTGGCATGCTGGATCGCCCATGCAGTTGTTGTTGGGTTCGTTAAGAGGAATGTATTTGTGTGTGCCACGGAATATGACACAGGCTGCAGGTTTTTACAATACTTTACTTGAAGCCAATGATCCGGCCATTGTTATTGAGCCCCTCAAGGCTTATAACGTAAAAGAGCTTCTGCCCGACAATCCCGGTGAATACCGTGTTCCTTTGGGTATTCCCGAAATTATTGAACAGGGGAGCGACATCAGCCTGGTAACTTACGGATGGAATGTGTTTCATGCACAAAAAGCAGCTCATTTGTTGGCCGAACATGGCATATCGGCCGAAGTAATCGATGTTCAAACACTCATGCCCTTCGATGTGAATCATACTATTTTGCAATCGGTGAAAAAAACCGGCAAGCTCCTGTTTATCGACGAGGATGTTCCCGGTGGTGCAACAGCCTTTATGCTTCAAAAAACACTCGATGAGCAAAAAGCTTTCAACTATCTCGATACGGCACCGCGCACATTGTCGGCCATGGAACACCGCCCGGCTTATGGAATCGATGGTGAGTATTTTTCAAAACCCAATGTGGAACGCATTTTCGAAACAGTTTTTGAAATGATGCACGAAACCAATGTGAAACGTTATCCAGCTTATTAAATATTGAATATTGCTTTAGTCTGTTATACCTGAGCCATTTAAAAAAGATGGCATCCCTAGGCTTGTTTGCAGCTAAGAAATAAATTTCATCTTCACTCACTTTATAAACCTAAGACACCTTCACTTTTTTTCACGTCTAATTTCTATTAGTCTATAATCTTTTTTCCTATTTACAGAATTAAGGCTTAAATGGTGTATTCATTCTATTGTAACTCCATATTATAATACATAGAACAGATATTAGTAAAAATAATACACTCAAGGTTTGGTACTAATCGTTTTTTTTTTATTTATGTTTGTGCCACCCTTAATTTACTTAAACTAAAAATTATGTATATCCACAATTGTTTGTTCAAAGTCAAAACTGTTGTTTCTATTTCTAAACAGCTATTCAACAACTACATAAAATATAATACAGTGTTGCCTATGGTATAACCTGATAGCTACTATCGGGTTGTGCTTGAGTATTGTAGTGTGTTTTGGTAGGCGCACTTCCTAAAAGGGATTTTCAATATAAATTCATACCCATTCAGTACTCTAAAGTTCATTGCTCACACGGTTGATTATGAATACATTTTTTGTGAAAAGTAGGTATAGATTTTTACTGTTAGGATTTATTTTTGTTATGGGAGGATGCACTGAACTTATTACTACTGAGTTCCCTAAATATAATTCCAGTCCAACTGTTAATTCTATTCTTGCTGTTGGCGATTCAATTACAGTATTGCTTACCCACGTAGGTGCGATTAATAGTTTAGCATTATCAACTATCGACAATGCCACTGTTAATATGTATGTGGACCGTGAATTTGTTACACCGCTCAATTACCAAAAAAAGGGTATGTATTCATTACCCACAAAGGTTGAAAGCGGTAAATGCTATTCTTTCGAAGTTATTATTCCCAACGAAGATACCTTGCGTTGTAGTCAAACTGTTCCAATGCCAAGTGCTATAAAACAAGTGGAGTTTATTAGCGATGGCGGCCGTTACGATAATGGAATTGTTTACAACACCTACAAAATTACCTTGAGTATCGATACCTATCAGTCTCAATATTTTGAGGTGGTATTTCCCGGTTTTAGCTATAAAAACGAGGAAGTTGAAAGCGCTTACTTTTCGACTTATGAACCTGTTACCGATTCGGTGTTGATTAACGAAGGAATACCACTGGCACTTTTTAGTAACGAATTGATCAACGACTCGGTTTATACCCTATCATTAAACGATTTCTCAGGATCGTACAACGTAGAACAAAATTTCGACCCATTTGTAGTTGAATTACGTTCGGTTAGTTTCGATTATTATCGATACAAAAAACAATACTATCTGTATCACAATGGTAAATATGGCGATATAATGTCGCCAAGTGTTCCTGTGGAGCTTTATTCGAATATTGAAAATGGCTTTGGCATTATGGCCGCTTATTCGTCGGTTTTTTCTGATACCATTAAACCTGTCTCAAATGAATAAAGTACATCGATGCTTACTTGCAATTCTTATTATCATAATAGGGTTAAATTGCAATGCTCAGTTTCATATCTCGGGGGTGATTAGCGATCGACAAACCAGTGAACACTTAATTGGAGCCAATATTATTGAAAGTGGAAACACAAACGGTACAGCCAGCGACAATGCAGGATACTTCTCATTAATCATCAAAAATGCCACGGTGAAGGTGTCGTTTATAGGATATAACGAGGAGTTAATAACAGTTTACTCCGATACTTTGTTGCAAATAACATTGAGTCCTGGTGCCGAATTAAACGAAGTTTTGGTAAAAGGTCGTCAAACACATTTGTTTAATGTTGCATCAATAAGTTTATCCGAACTAAAAAAGCTTCCATCGTTAGGAGGGCAGCCCGATGTATTAAAGGCCTTGCAAACGTTGCCCGGTGTCGAAACCGGACAGGAAGGTTCGAGTAGGCTCAATGTTCGAGGTGGTAGTCCGGGCGAAAATCTGTACTTAATCGATAAAGTTCCTTTGATTTATGTAAATCATTTGGGTGGTTTTTTATCGGTTTTTAATCCTGAAATGATCAATAACATTGAGTTATATAAAGGCGGTTTTCCGGCTCAATATGGCGGAAAATTATCATCGGTTGTGAATATTACTCAGCGGGAAGGAAATCGTTCGAAAATGAAAGGAAGCTTTGGAATAGGTGTTACCGATGCATCGTTTAGTGTTTTAACCCCTATAAAACAAGAGTGTTATTCTAGATTTCAAAGATTAATTATGCGGTTTTCTTTTTCATTAAAATTAGATGTTTGTCTAGACCCCATTTTTCCATTGGCGTGATACGTCCCAAAAGCCCATGAAGTCT
>DATERL010000001.1:0-8828 GCA_035271585.1 Prolixibacteraceae bacterium | reverse complement strand
AGTCGTTTTTTCTGATCTATGGGGGTTCATTATATTTAAGTGAAGTTGAAGCAATTGCCCAGATACCTGGTGTAAAGGTAATTCAACCTGATTTATAATTGTGATACTTCTGCGAACCCCTATCCTGATTCTGGTATATCTCTACACCCTTATTGCCGAAGGCAAAGAAGTGGATACCAAAAATTACAAAGCGGTAAAATATTGATACAATAACTTAAATTAAACCCCGACAGGGTTTCCAAACCTGTCGGGGGTGAAATTATCATCGTATTTCAAACTTCGATTTGGGTACAAAAAACCGATCAATTACCGATTGATCGCTAAAAGCGATACCTTTATTTTCGGAGCTGGCAATCAGTTTTCCTTCGCTATTTTCGTATACACTTACCTGCACCGGATCAAGGTTTTCACGTGTTATGGTTAAACGAAATAAAGGCGTTCCGCTTAAAGAAGCCTCATCAATCAAGGTAATACCATTTTGGTTTTTCACCGAATTAATATAGCTGTTTATTTCATCCTGGTTGGCCAACACTCCATTGAGCATCCATTGGTTCGCTTCTTTGCTGAGCACAAACGACGAGTCGGACGGGTAATCGAACGTGAGCCGTGTCCAGTTGGCCACCGGATCGCGGGTAATGGCTTTGTCGCGCAGGTCGTTCAGACTACGATTGAAGGTACTCCCCAAAAAGCCATCAACCCGATAAGTTTCCTTTTTCCCATCGAGGCGCACATAAGTGCTCATACTGCGTGGTTGTGCAAATTTGAATTTTCCGATATAAACATCGGCCAACTTCTTATTCTTGTGATTAAAAAACTGTACACGGGTAGCCAGTGAATCGGTCACTTCGTAGCTTTCCCAGCGATCTTTATTATTAGCAGCAAGGCTTAATGCTTTTAAATCGGACAGGCTGTTGAGCATAGCATCAACACTGCCCTGCCCTGCTTTATAGGCCTTTCCATTTGATTTAACTTGCCAGCTTTCTCCTTCGTTGAAAAGTTCAACGCTTTCACCATTCAGGTTTTTAGGATAGATTACAATTTTACTGATATCGTTACTTGCAAACGTTAGCAATTGTTTATCGAACGAACGTTCTTTGTGCCCGCCCGGTTTTGTAAACAGCAACACCACCAATAGCAACAAAACACCAAAAATGATGAGCAGCCACTTATTATTTATTGTTTTTCGCATAGTTTTCGGTTTTTATTTTACAAAATTATCCTGCATACGCTTGTAACGCAAGGTACGATTGCGTTGAGCCCTAAAAATACCATACAAAATAATGAGTAACAGGGGCAACAAAAAATTCAGGTATTTGATAAATGCTTTCTTTCCATCTTCAATTTGATCGAGCGGACGGTTGGTAACGCCTTTGGTTCGCAAGGCAATTAATCCGGTATCGTCGGCCAGCCAATCGATAGCGTTGACCATCAGGTTCACATTATCGGGGTTTAATTGCTGAGCTTGTTGGCCGCTGCCATTCACGGCAAAGTTGCCATTGCCCACCACCACCATGCGGTTGCTGTTATAATCCGACAATTTACCTTCGAGCGCGTAAGCAAAGGGGATTTCGGATTGATTGAAATCGTTTTTGGTCCATTTACGCTGAATATCGAAATAAACAGGGGCAGGCACTGCGTCTGACATGGCCGAGGTGTAAGCCAAAGCTTGCGCCCTTACCGTTGTATCGCCAATAAACTTCACCGGGCTTCCAAACATAAGCACCACCGACTCGAGCCCCTTGCTAATGGGGTGATCGGCAAAATTGGTAATCAAAGGCAAAAAGGGAAACTTCATTTGAGTTTGAAAGCGAATAGCACCTTGTTGTTGCACCACGTTAATGTTGCTGCACGAATTATCGATAAGAAAACTATTTTCGACACTTACACCTTTATTCAATAGCCAAGTTTCCAAACCAGTTGTAATTTCGTTTCCAGTGGCATTATTCAAATCACCCTGAACACGATTTATGGCCACATAAAGGTTTCCACCATTATTTAGATAATTATCGAGGTAATAAAAATGTGCATCCAGAATTGAATCGACAGGCGCAATTAGTGCCAAGGCTTCGTATTTTTCGAGTTGGGCTGTATCCGAGAGTTCAACAGCTTCAACATTATAAAGTACCTCAAGCGATTGCATGGCTTGCACAAATTCGTTAATCGATGGTTCACCATGCCCCTGAACAATCCCAATAAGTGGCTTATCTTCGATCACCATTTTTTTGATGGCGGTTGAAAGATTGTATTCCATGGCCGTGCCCGGAAGAATTAAAGGAAGGATTTCTTCTTTATCGGCATATTGAATAACCGCCGCAAGATAAACCGTTTTCTGTACGCTTTGGTCTTTTTCGCGCACGTTGAGCATTCGGGGTGCAATCCCTTTTTGCGCCAACTCCTGCTCCAGCTCTTTATCGTCGTTGGGCGACACAAATTCATACACCAAGTTGCCTTTCGAGAGGTTGGCATATTCAATCAACAACTCTTTAAACTCGGTTCGAATTTGCTTTATGGCAGGCGGTAAATCACCGGTAAAATAAGCGGTTACGGTCACCGGTTCGTCAATTGAGCGAACAATATCTTTTGTTGCTTTGCTCAGTGTATATCGATTATCGGAAGTGAAATCGGCCCGCAAAAAGTAGCGGTTCGACAAAATATTGACCAGTATCACAATACCAATCAATAACGCTATATATATTAAATGTTTCTTGTTATTCATAACCTTTCGTTTTTCTATTTACGTTTCACCAATACCATTTCGGCTCCAACCAATCCCAAAAAGATGATCGAAAAGAAATAAATCAAATCTTTTGAATCGAGTACGCCACGGCTAATCGACTCGAAGTGAGTACTCATGCTTAAATAGTAGAAAATTCCGCCCGAAACCGAAGTGAGGCTCGACGAAATAACACTAAAAATAACATGGAAAAAAATTCCGATAAACAGCGCCAATAAAAAGGCTATTATTTGATTATTGGTAAAGCTGCTGGTAAAAATACCGATACTAATATAAGTGGCACTCATGAGTACTAAACCCAAATATCCCAGCCACACTGCCCCATGGTCGATATCGCCCAACGAAGCAATGGAAACATAATAAGGCAATGTAAGTGCCAATGCAACAACAATTAACAATAATGTTGACAAAAACTTGCCCACAACAATACTCCACTCCGATATGGGTTTGGTTAGCAGCATTTCGAGGGTTCCGGTTTTGCGCTCTTCGGCAATTTGGCGCATGGTAAGCGCAGGAATAAAGAAGAAAAGTGTCCAGTAAGCAATGCCAAAAAACGATTGCAAACTGGCTTGGTTTACGTAAAATATGTCAGCTCCTTTAATCCATGTAAAGAAACCACTGAAGCCCAAAAAGGCTACAATCATTATATAAGCCAACAACGAATCGAAAAACGAACTTAATTCCCTGCGGGCAACTATCCATATTGCTCTCATAATTTAAATCTTTAAGGTTTTACTTAGCGGTAACTTCGCGGAATACATCTTCGAGCTTGGTTTCGATTGGAGTGAGTTCGCCAATGTACCAACCTTTTGACGCACACAAATCGAAAATTGCTTTGTCCGATTTGGTGTTGGGTTTGCTGTGCAGCTCGTAAATGGTATGTTTTTCGGAAGCAAAATCGACCAACGAAGTTGTTGGCAAAGCCTGTAAAGCAGTAAACACTTCGTCGCGAGTACCTCCTTCGATGCGCACGCGCAATAACTCATCGCCCTGAGCTTGTTTGCGCAGTTGCTCCGAAGTACCATCGGCAACAATTTTCCCTTTATTGATAATCATAATGCGGTCGCAAGTTGCTTCAACTTCAGCAAGAATATGCGAACTGAGTATCACCGTTTTTTCGCGGCCAATCTTTTTAATCAACTCACGAATCTCAATAATCTGGTTGGGGTCGAGGCCCGTGGTGGGCTCATCGAGAATAAGCACTGCGGGATCGTGAATAAGTGCCTGCGCCAATCCCACACGCTGTTTGTAACCCTTTGACAGCTCGCGAATTTTTTTGTGTTGCTCACCTTTTAGGCCACAAATATTGATCATTTCGATAATGCGTTCGTTCACCTTATCGGCAGCCACACCTTGTAATTGGGCAACAAAACGCAAGTAATCGATTACCGGCATTTCGTAATAAAGCGGATTGTGTTCGGGCAAATAGCCAATGAGCTTTTTCACCTCTTCGGGCGACTCATTAACCGAAATACCGCCAACTTTAACATCGCCGCTTTCGGCGGCTAAATAGCAGGTAATAATTTTCATTGTAGTAGTTTTACCTGCTCCGTTAGGCCCCAAAAAGCCAAGTATCTGGCCTGTCTTCACTTCGAACGACAAGTTATCGACTGCTTTTTGCAAACCATAACGTTTGGTCAAATTTTCAACTTTGATATCCATCTGCTTATTGGTTTTAAAATTACGGAAGCCAAAATTACAAAATCACTATTTTTAAAAAAACCAAAACAAGCAGTTTAAGAAAAATTAACAGTACATAACGCTTGTATTTTTAAAAATAAATGCAAGAGTAATAAAATATTAAAATTGAAAAATTATCTTTGTTCGCAATTTTACGAAATACGAAATGAAATACAAAGAAATTATTAGCGAAGACCAACGGAGAATGGCACGTTATGCAAAAGCCTTGGGGCACCCGGTTAGGGTATATGTTGTGCAGTTACTTTCAAAACAAAGTTGCTGTTACAGTGGAGATTTGAGCGAGGAGTTGCCCATTGCCAAATCGACCCTTTCGCAACACTTAAAGGAATTGAAAGATGCCGGTTTAATTCAAGGCGAAATTGAAGCGCCCAAAATAAGGTACTGCATTAATAAAGAAAATTGGGCCGAAGCACAACGACTGTTTATGGAATTTATAGACCCCCCAACCCCCTAAAGGGGGGCTACCCGCGACTTCGGCAGAATAAATATAGAGAATTTGAAAACTAAAAAGTTGCAGAAAACAAACATTGGAAATGAAAATCAAATAATTAAAAAAAAACCAACAATAAAAAGAGAATAAAAAAAAATAAACATTTGTATGATGAACGAAATTAAAAATAACGCAGAAAACAAAAAGTCCTCGGCATTTATCCCGCAGAAAGCGGGAGGAGGTTTAGGGGTTGTGAGGCTTAGCAGCATGGAAATAAAAGTATTGGGGACTGGTTGTGCAAAATGTAAATCGCTTGAAAAAGCGACTCGCGAGGCCATTGCCGAAGCGGGAATCAACGCCACCGTTACCAAGGTTGAAGACATTGTTGAAATCATGAACTACGGAATAATGACCACTCCCGCATTGGTAATTAATGATAAGGTAGTGGTTAAAGGACGTGTACCTTCAAAAGACGAAATCAAAAAATTGATCAACGGTTAAAAATTAGAAAACATGAAAAAAATAATTTTAATTTCGGTTTTATTTTTATTTACCGGTTTAGGAGCAAGTTTTGCACAATGCTGTAGTTCAGCAGCAAAAACGGCGACAGCACCTTATAGTGAAGCAGCACAACAAACTTGCAACGAAGCTTCGAGTGTTGAAGTAGTTTATTTTCATGCAACCCGCAGGTGTGCCACTTGTATGGCCGTTGAAGAGGTGACAAAAGAAGTTCTGAAAGCAAATTTTGCGAACAAGATTACTTTCACATCAATTGATCGTGAAAAAGACTCGAAAAACGAACTACTGAAAAAACACAAAGTCAGTGGTCAAACATTGCTATTAATAAAAGGCGAAAAAGTTATTGACCTCACCAACGATGCTTTTATTTACGCCCGCAGCAATCCCGATAAGTTCAAAGAAAAATTGAAATTAGCCATCGAAAACATGTAGTAGTATTATGGACGTATTACAAAGTTTATTTGAGAATTCGCAATTTCCAATATTTTCAGCCTTTTTGTTGGGTTTAATGACCGCCATCAGTCCTTGTCCACTGGCAACCAATATTACAGCAATCGGGTACATAAGCAAAGACATCGAAAACCGACGCAAGGTTTTCTACAATGGACTGATCTACACACTAGGCAGGGCCATTTCATATACAACCATTGGATTATTGTTTTTCTTTGGTGCCGGGCAATTTCACCTCGAAAATTTCTTTTCGATATGGGGTGAAAAACTATTGGGACCCTTACTGATTGTTATTGGATTGTTTATGATTGGAGCACTCAACTTTATTAAAATACCAGGATTAAGTGCCCTTAGCGCAAAAATGGAAAGCCGTGCCAATAAAGGTTTTTGGGGCGTACTATTGCTTGGGATTGTTTTTGCACTGGCCTTTTGTCCATACAGCGGGGTTCTTTACTTCGGTATGCTTATCCCAATGACCATAAGTAGCGCATCGGGCTTGTACCTTCCTTTGGTTTTTGCGCTAGCTACAGGTATTCCCGTAATTATTTTTGCCTGGTTCATTGCATTTTCAATTGGGTCAATTGGTCATGTTTATAATAAACTGAAAATATTTGAATTGTGGTTTCGGCGAATAGTTGCTATACTTTTCATGGGAGTTGGCTTGTATTATACCATACTGTTTTATTTTTGATTTAATTTTTTTTAAAACTTATGTTCGTCTTTTCACGAACTACGAAATGTAAAAAATATGCATAAAAGAACAAAATTAATTGTAGGCATCATCATCATTCTGCCCGCCCTAATCGCCTTATACTATTATTTACAACCCTTAATCGACTTTTTAATATTCGATTTAGCAGGTTTATCACCTGAAACACATTTGGGTGCGTCGATCAACTTCTTTTTTTACGACACGATAAAAATATTGATTCTATTGTTTCTAATCAGCTCACTCATGGGCGTAGTCAACGCCTACTTCCCCATCGACCGGCTGCGAATTTTTCTCACCACAAAAAAAATGTACGGCTTGCAATATTTGTTTGCATCGTTATTTGGCGCGCTAACACCTTTTTGCTCCTGCTCATCGATACCCTTGTTTATTGGTTTTGTAAAGGGCGGAATTCCACTGGGGGTTACCTTTGCTTTTTTAATCACATCGCCATTGGTAAACGAAATAGCCATCGCCATGTTTTTAGGGTTATTTGGATTGAAAGTCACATTAATATATGCTGGAAGTGGCATTTTAATGGGCGTAATTGGTGGTTTTATACTGGAAAAACTTAAACTCGACAGCTACCTTAGTGACTGGGTTCGCGAGATCCAGCTCAATTCGGAACAAACAGCCGAACAATGGGAAGCCGATCGTACACCCTTTATTGAGCGATTGCCAAATATTATTCACGACGGATGGGATATTGTGCGCAAAGTACTGGTTTACGTACTTATTGGAATTGCTATTGGCGCCGCAATGCATGGTTACGTTCCCGAAGATTTTTTTGCTGAATTTTTATCGGCCGACAAATGGTATGCGGTACCACTGGCAGTAATTTTGGCCGTACCAATGTATGCCAATGCTGCCGGAATTGTACCCGTTATTCAGGTTTTTGTAGCCAAAGGTGTCCCACTTGGAACTGCTATCGCATTTATGATGGCCGTAGTTGGCCTTTCGTTACCCGAAGCCACTCTGCTCAAAAAAGTAATGAAATGGAAACTGATTGGAATTTTCTTTGGCACAATAAGCATTTTCATTATACTGCTAGGGTTCTTATTTAATTTAATTTTTTGATTTTGGTTATGGTTTTTCGTTTTGAGAATTGAGTAAATGCAATTTGAAAATGAGTAAATGCAGCCTATTTATAAAAAAAATTTATCTAATTTTGATTTAAATTTAATACCATTTCAAAATGAAAAAAATAATACTTATCATTTTACCATTATTCTTGGTAATGCTAAACACTGCAAACGGTCAAATACTTCGCAACATTGCCAAAAGTGCGAAAAATCAAGCTCGAAACTCGGCCGAAGACCGAGCCAACGAAGAAGTTAATAAAGAAGTCGATAAAAGTGTCAATAAATTCATAGACAACCTGATAGGTGTTGATTCGACACAAAGCACTACGCCAGATGGGAAACGCAAACCGCCCGAAAATGCAGCCGAAAACTCACAAGCTAACGTAAGCCGGTTTATGCAAAACCTAGGTATTTCGACCGCCGATGTGGTAAAAAAAGATATTTACAAGTTTAACTTTCAAATTGTAACCATTACCGAATCAACCGATTACGACGGCACAAAACAAGCACCTGTTGAGTTTATTTTCAATTCGAACGATGATAATTCCGATTTTATGTTCGAAGCCAAAAACGAAGGCACTAAATCAGCTACAATTTTCGACAACGAGAACAAGTGCATGTTGATATTGTCTGAAGAAAATGGCCAAAAAACAGGTTTCGCCACAAAATTCGATCCCGAAGCTTTTGCACAAGGGGCTAATACCGTATATCAATCGGGCATTGCAGCAGCCGAAATTGAAGAAATGGACGACGAAGAGGAACCAGAATGTGAGATGGCCAAAACAGGCCGCACAAAAACAATAAGCGGTTATAAGTGCAGCGAATTTCGTTGCGAAACCGATTCCGAAATTGAAGTTGCTTGGATTACCAAAGATTTTTCAGCCAGCAAAAACAATATATTTGGTCAAACACCATGGGGTTCCGATTTTTCAAAATCGATGCTCGATGGTATGATCATGCAGTACGAAACCACTTCAAAGCTGGACAAGTCGTCGTCAACAATGACCGTTAAAAGTATCGACTCCAATAAAAAGAACTCGTTTGAAACAACTGGTTACGAAATATCAAGTCTTTCATTTTCAGTGAAATAACGATATTACAAATCAAAAAGAGGGCGTAATAAACAGTTTTGTTTACTATGCCCTCTTCTATTCAGTTCAATCCAATTTATTCTTCAAAAATTAGCATCTTCTCTATCTCGTC